>JAFMIS010000135.1 GCA_017853915.1 bacterium | reverse complement strand
GGGTATCAGCGACCCCTTCAGAGAGCGCCGCCGCCGCAACAAAGATCTTAAAAACAGACCCAGGTGGAAACGCTCCTTGAGCAGCGCGATTCGATAACTTGGTCGTCTTCTGATCCGTAAGATCGGCCCAAGCCTCTTTTGATAGCTCGGAGGTAAATAGAGCTGGCTCGAAGGTCGGAGCTGATGAAAGCGCTAGAATCTCGCCGGTACGCGCGTTCATAACAACAACGGCGCCCTTTTTCCCGCTAAGAGACTCATCCGCGACCTGTTGAAGCTTCCTATCAATAGTTAAAAAAACATCACTACCCGGGATCTCTGGTTGGAAGTACGCCTCACCGATCTTGTTACCATGCGCGTTAACAATCACCGCTTGAGCGCCCCGTTCGCCCCGCAGGTACCTCTCTAAGAACGCCTCAATCCCCGACTGCCCCACCATATCGCCGGCTCGATAACCACTGTAGGCCGGAATTCGCAACTGCTCGGCTGATACCTCACGAATGTAACCAACAACATGAGAGGCCAATCCCCCAAACGGATACTCGCGAGCTGGCGCGGCGCTCACAATAACCCCAGGAAGCCGGTGGCGTTGGGCCGAGATAGCCCCAACACGGTCACGAGAAACATCGCGCAATAAGATCTTAGGCTCAAAGCGGCGCCGCTTATTCTGTTTCGCGACACGCTCCTGAAGGACCTCTGGATCCTCCCCAACGACGGCGGCGAGATCTCTCACCGTCTTCTCAACATCCGGCGCGTCTTCAACCACTAACTCAACGTTGAACGAGGGTCGGTTGCGTACTATCGGCTCACCGTGTCGATCATGGATCACCCCACGTGGGGAGGGAATGAATATAGTCCGCAGGCGATTATTCTCAGACCGATCCCTAAAAAACCCACCCCGCACGATCTGCAGGTACCACAAACGACCTACGAGGATAGAGAGGCAGAGCGCGCACAGCGCCCCGGCCCATACGATCCGCGGAGTAAAATAGAGCTGAGGGCGATCCGTTCTCGGCATGATACCTATATGGCAGATGTCACTGAACCACGCCGAAGCGCCACAACGCTCGGTCTTCTGTACAAGCGTCTCATGATGCCTATCAACAATGGAGCGCTCAGTGCTGACGCGATCGCTTGACCAACCAACATAATCACATCCGCGCCCGAGATAGCCTGATACTTCAGGGCTAACAGAATATAGACACACCCGACCACCACGGCAGTCAACGCCGTAACCAGCATGGCTACTACGACTGACTCAACGAAGAGTCGTTGCGAAAGGAAAGCGAGCGCCGCGAAAACTAACACGCATGCGCCTGCCCACGGACCCAGCAAGGTAGCCGATGAAAGGTCGAGCATGAGACCCGCTGTAAACGCCATCACCGCCCCGAGCGCGCTCCTGTCATAGAAGGCGAGAAACACCACACATACCGCAACTGACTGTGGGATCATCCACGCTGGCAACCCAAGATGACGCAGCAACCCCTGCGCTATCACACACAACAGAACAAAGCCTAGTAGAACAAATCGATTCATCATCGTTTGCGAGCCTCCAACGGTCGAGAGGATTCAGCGCTCGCGCCACTCGGAGTAAGCACTAAGACCTCCTCCAAACGGGAAAAATCAACGGCTGGTTTAACCTCAATGGCTTGAAATAAAGCACCTGAATTGGTGGCTACATCGGTCACGGTACCGAGGCGCAGCCCCTTGGGATACACCTGGTCCAGACCAGATGTAACCACACTATCACCACTCTTTACCGCAACGTCCTTGGTCACAAACTTTAGTTCGCACAATGAGTCACCGACTCCCTCGAGAACCCCTCGCGCGCGACTCGACTCAACGATGGCGTCCACGCCGCTTGAATGATCGTACACTACTAGAACCCGCGCTGAATTTGATCCGGCCGAAGCCACCTGCCCTACAACTCCGCCGGCGTGAACAACTGCCATCCCCGGTTTAATCCCATCGCGCGAGCCACGATCAATCACCAATCCCCCGATCCACCCACTCGCATCAGCTCCTACGACCCGGGCTGCGACACCCGACAACTGAGTTTGGGTTGAAAAATTCAGTATCTCTCGGAGCCGCTCATTCTCTCGCTGAGACTCTCCGATCGCGGCCAGCTTTCCCTCAAGTTCCGCGACACGACTGCTGAGCTTCTCATTTTCTTGGGAGGTGTGTATCAGATAGACATACCGTCGCCACATCGTCACAACACCTACTCGTGTTGTCTCAACGATGCTCGATATCGGCGCGACGATCTCAAGCACTAACGCGTTTCCTACCCGCGCCACCTGAGGATATCGAGAGCTGTACGCTGTTAAAAAGAGAGAGGTAACAAAAAGGCATATCGATACAACAGCGACATGCGCCCTGCTTGATATCTCTTGTCGTGTTGAGGTCACGCCCACAACTCCTATTGGATAACTACATCCTTGAGGATGTCGAGTTGATCAAGGACCGCCCCTGAACCGACTACCACCGCAGCAAGAGGATCCTGAACTACTGTGGTTGAGATGCCCGTCTCTCGGGCGATAAATTTATCGAGATTTCGCAGAAGGGCTCCACCACCGGCCATTACGATTCCCCGATCGACGATATCGGACGAAAGCTCTGGCGGACACTTCTCAAGAGCCATCTTCACGACGTCGAGAATTTGATGCATCGGCTCAACCAACGCCTCTCGAACCTCCTCCTCCGAGAGCACGATCGCTTTTGGAACTCCCTGCAAAAGATCGCGACCTTTGACCTCAACATGAAGGCCGTCTCCGGTGGGATACGCGTTGCCAATCGCGATCTTCACCTGCTCCGCTGTGCGCTCACCGATAAGAATATTATGACGACGACGCACGAAGTTGGCTATCGCCTCATCCATCTTGTCACCACCAACTCGTACTGAGCGGGAATACACGATTCCCTTCAGAGAGATGATCGCGATCTCAGTAGTGCCACCTCCAATGTCAAGAATCATGCTACCGCATGCCTCTGTGACAGGAAGTCCAGCTCCAATTGCGGCGGCCATTGGCTCTTCGATTAAATAAACTTCTCGCGCGCCTGCCGACTCCGCGGACTCTCGCACGGCGCGTTTTTCGACCTCAGTGATTCCATGTGGCACGCAGATAATAATGCGCGGCTTAACCAACGCTCGGCGGGTATTAACCTTACGAATGAGGTGACGGAGCATCTCCTCAGTAATTTCAAAATCCGCGATAACTCCATCCTTCATTGGACGAATCGCGGTGATCGAGTCTGGAGTTCGGCCCAGCATATTCTTGGCTTCGGTGCCGACAGCGACCACCTTGCGACGCCCCGTCCGCCCATCGTTTTGGACAGCGACCACTGATGGCTCATTGCACACCACGCCGCGCCCCTTTTGATAAATCAACGTGTTGGCAGTTCCTAGGTCAATCGCTAGGTCATTCGAAAAAAGTCCTGACAGAGAATTAAAAAACATATACTACTCCTCCGATACAATCCTCGTCGCGCTATGATTATCACCGCGCGGGCCATCACATCCGACGTCGGAGCATAGCAACAATTTGGCGGAAAATAGATAGAACTATCGAGGATAAGAGAAAAAACGGGGAGTTCGTCAGCTAGGCTGCTTGTGAGACCTGCTCCTCACTACCCTGAAGATTTGGGTCATCAACAAGCTGCGCCTCCAAAAAGGAGATCTGCTCTTGGGGCGAGAGTCGACTATCAACAAAGATAAACTTCTGACTCTGGGAACGACACGAGCCACTGACCACCTTCCAACAATGCCCCCGCTTTAACTCCTCGCGGCGGACTTGGAACCCTTTGCTCTCAAGCTGCGTTACTAAATCACGGTAGCGACCGTCCTGCTCTTTGGTCCAGCTAGGACGAAGGCTCTTACGTTTCTTGGCTTTTCGAATAATCTGACTGGTGCGATCCACAATAAATACCAATAAAATAAACCTTTTAGCTCTGTCATAACGACCCATCGCCGTTATATCGAGCCTGATCAAGTCCTGCCACTGCTCTCACAAACCGGAGCGTAAGCTCAATGATATCAGGTTTTTATAAGCCCACAAGGCCACGAAAACGGCCTCACGACTGTTCTAATTCTGGCGCCCTATTGATTGAACTACAAGAGCCATTATGTTAAAACCGCGGTCCGTCGTTGAAGCGGTCTGGTGTGGCAACAAACCGTGCTAACCAGTCGGATACGGCGGGTCGAGCGGGGCCAGACGCACACGCGTAGGCTAGTGGCAATCAAGCGAACACTAGCCTGATAGAGATTCTGGTGTCCGATCGAAATTCTGGAGAACGCCCATCGAGCGTGACATTCAGAAGCGCGACCCAGCACGATTCGATCGCCTCCAGGTACTAGAGTCGATAAGGTTCAGGGTCAATACGATTTTCAAATGCGGAGAGCAGTTTATGACGAGCACTGAAGATACAAACACAACTGAGCAAGCGACAGCTACTGAAACAGCAGCGCCAAAGGCAGCAACCAAGCGCGAGCCGACAAGCTTAACTCAGGCTTTGGCCTCGCTCGGCGCGACGAGCAAGCGCACGGATCTGCCGGAGTTCAACACGGGAGACACGGTACGCGTTCACGCGAAGATCATCGAGGGAACTAAAGAGCGTATTCAGGTCTTCGAGGGAATCGTACTCAAGAGAGTAAATGGTTCCCACGCTGACGCTTCTTTCACGGTTCGCAAGGTCTCTTACAACATCGGAGTGGAGAGAACTTTTCCTCTCCATAGCCCTCGTATTGAGAAGATTGAGCTCGTAACGCGCGCTAAGGTTCGTCGTTCACGCCTCTTTTACCTCCGCCCACTGCGAGGTAAGGCAACCCGCATGAAGACAATCTTCGGCATGGGTGGCGCTAAAGAGCAAACGCCGAACCAGGCGGCCTAAGCCGATTAAGCAAAAGCCCTGTCGCACGACGGGGCTTTTTTTTGGCTGTAGTTCAACCGATAGTGTTTTCAAAAGTCCGCGGCGAAAGCACGTCGGGCTGCTCATCAACTTCAACGTTGTGCATCTCAAAGAGGGTATCGAACGATTCGTATTCGGACCTCTGTGTTCCTCTGAGTCCTCCGCGGCTTCAACCCAAAAGCCGTAACCCGCGATAGAGGTAGGACAGAACAACAAGTTCTAAAAAAGCATGGCCAGTTTCAATGGCACGGGCTTTTGCAAATCACTATACACCCAGTAAAAAGTGCTGATGAATTAACGAGAGCTACGTGGACCAACCACAAGGGT
Organism: bacterium; assembly: GCA_017853915.1. Taxonomy (GTDB): domain Bacteria; phylum Bdellovibrionota_C; class UBA2361; order UBA2361; family OMII01; genus OMII01. The sequence continues at coordinate 1,668 of JAFMIS010000135.1, read as the reverse complement.
CGCTCCAGTGAGCACTGCACCGGGCTCAGTCCGCAAGGCGGGAGTCTGAAGCCGCCCTGACACCTGTCCGCGCGGCATAATCTCTACCAAAGATGTCGCCTCGACCGCGGCATCAACACATCCGAATACAGTTAGTGAGGCGGCTTTTGTTTGAGCTTTGAGGGTGCCTCCGGGGAGTACGGTCACGGATGGAGACTGAACCACTCCACCGGACAACTCTCCCTCAACTAACACGGGCCGATCGGTCAGAATACGACCGGAGATCCGATACGATTTTGGAATTACATACCCACGAGAGCCTCTCGATTGAGCCAGAAGGGATGATGAGGTTGGGAGAGCGTCTACATTCTCGGGAGGCTGCGGAGCCCCGGTTTTCTCGACATCGTGCGCCAGGTCGCTGGACTGTTGATCCCCTACCCTCGATGCCGCTGACTTCGTTTTCCAGAACATACCCACTGGATGTACCCTAGTTAAGAGCATGCATCAAGAGCAAACATGATTTTAGGGGTTGTACAACCTAGTGATTTCAGTCAGATTGATAGTCTACTTCCGAGATGACAACTCTAGCCCCGCGTTCACCGCCACAAGGTTTGCACACAACCAGGTGGGGGTCGATCGGATAACTGGATTCGCTCTAACGATGGGGTCAAAAGTTTCGTTAAGGAGGTCCCGAGGGATAGGCGCTCTAGCCACCTCCGGCATCATAGAAAGAGAGGCTTTGCGAGCCCATATTCGTCAAGGCTTACTTTGAGATAGCAACAGGCCGCTCAGAAAAGATGTTAATTTTTTGGGCGCATCGGGATCGTAACTAATGATGTTGAGAATGTTTCGACGAAACTTCGCGAACGACGCCAGAAGCAGCGCGAGGAAGCATTCGCTACAGCGCGCCCACCACCACACAACTCTCGCTACCCAAAGAACTCTGATACGCGCGACCGCTTCCCTCTCCCTTCTCGCATTCACGACATATGCGGCTCTCAATTCTCAAGAGCCAGTTCTTGCTGCTGACTCCCCCTCCACGAACGATCTCGCTGCGGCTCCTCCAAATATCGCTAGCGAACAAAAAAATATGAACAACCTCTCGTTTCAGCAACGAGATCAGTTGGCACTAGAGAATCGCGGAAGAACGTTTGGCACAACGTATCCTGCGCCGGATCTTGACCTTGTCAGCGTTGACGTCTCGCAGACCGGCACCCTTCGATTGTCAAAACGCCCCACGTTCAAGGGACGGATCGGTGACCGATACGCCAGTGTCACCCCGAACAACAACTACGTCTTCTACACACTCGATCCAGAGCTCCAGGAGTTCGTCGCGAGCGTGGTTGACCGTGCTCCCGCCAATCACGTCGCGATCGTCGCGATGAATCCAAAAACGGGGGCAATCTTGGCAATCGCCGGCAAATCACCGTCGGTGAATGGAATCGAATACCACGCTGGGTTTCCAGCCGCCTCACTCTTTAAGGTCGTAACAGCGGCAGCGGCAGTTGAGGAGGCTGGAATTAACAGCGACTCACTCGTGGCGTTCCGTGGAGGTACGTACACCCTCAATCAAGGGAACTATCTTCCAAGCCCTCGAGCCGACCGTCGTCTGATGAGCGTGGGTGAGGCGATGGGGCGCTCATGCAATCCAGTCTTCGGTCACATCGGATTAAAATACCTGAACGGCTC
>JAFMIS010000134.1 GCA_017853915.1 bacterium | reverse complement strand
ATCGGTCAATCGGTGAAAATAGTTGCCCCTCATCGATCCAGCTCTGGCAGGTAGTGCGAGCCGAGGAGCATGCGCTGAAGACGGTCGCTAGAATCACAAAAATAACGTATCTCATATGCTTCCTAATCGTAGCACGCGTCGACTTAATACTCCAAGGCCTCAAGTAGCTCATCGCGAGTTATCCCAGCCTCACGAGCTGCAGTGTTTTCCTCAAAATCCCCTAACACCCGAGATTGATTTTGCTCCTTTCTGCGTAAATTCCAGTGAATAACCTCGTCCACTTTACAACCTAGAAGGGAGATAACAGATACTGTCCCTTCCTGCCCGATACGATGCAACCTATCAACAGACTGCATCCAATGTTCCGCGTTCCACGTCTTATCCAAATATACGGCCGTCTGCGCCGCTGTAAGCGTTATTCCAACTCCACCAGCCGCTGGGACAGCGATCAGTATCCGGGGGCTCTCCGTCTCCTGAAACGCTCGTACAATTTTTTCACGTTCAGCGGCGCTAACCTCGCCAAAGAACGCCGCTGCCCCGAGGTCCTTGTAGCGAGCGCACAGCTCATGGACATTACCAACGTAATTGGTCCATACCACCAATTTCTGATTGTGCTCGCGCACTACCTCATTAACGATCTCGTCAAGCTCTAGGAACTTAGCTGGCTCTCCCTGCCAGAGCGGATCGATCAGTCGTGGGTTCGACGCCACTTGAACCGCTCGCAGGTATTCCTCGAGAATATTCGTAATCTCTCGAACAAACTGCTCCCCAGAGAGGGCCCGCATCCTAAGCATCAATCCCTCTCTGATCTCCTCGTAGCGCTCCCGTTGAGACCCGGTCAGGACAACCTCTCGAAGGGAGAATATCTTTGGAGGGAGGTCGACTACCTTTTCCTTGCGCCGCCGCAGCATAATTTCATGCGCCCTCAGGACAGCTTCTTCTACCTCGCCCTCCCGAAACTTCTTGACGGCGTAGGAGCTATACTCGGTGCCTAACTCCGCGACTCTCGATAGCCATTTATAGTAACTGCGCCCAAAACGCTTTCCACCGTCAAGAATTCGCATCTGCGCCCATAGGTCTGAGATATCCTTCGGAGTTGGTGTTCCGCTTAGTAGGACTCGTCGTTCACAGCTGGGAGCAATAGCCGTTATCGCCTTGTAGGTTTTTCCGCTTGGATTTTTAACCCTCTGGGATTCATCTAAGCACAGCAGCGTTTTGCGCTCGCTTGCGAGTCGTTCTAACTCAGGACTCACGTAATCGAGTCGGACGGCCTCATAGTTCACCACTACGATATCCTGCTCGAGAGAGCCAGAGGTCAACAACCGAAGGGTCCACGCCTTGGACGCCTTATCTCCCGCTATTATCGTAGTTCTAAGGTGTGGAAACCACATCGACGCCTCGCGCTGCCAATTTCGCGCCAACGAGTTCGGGCATACCACCAGTAGAAGGCTATAGTCGTCCGTGGCGCGCAAGGTTTGGTAGTACGACAAAACCGATAGGGTCTTACCCAAGCCCATATCGTCACCGAGGAAGGCGTGCGGAGTTTCCCTCAACCACTCCACTGCCACGCGTTGATGGGGAAACAAACGAGCGGAGCTCTCCCGATCAAGCCCGGTCACCACGCCTCCCGCGACATCAGTAAGACCGCCGAAATACGCGCAGCGCTCACGTGCCTGATTTCGAATGGAAACGTCCTCAACGAGCCTCACACATGACGAGCTCTGGGGAATCGACGGCCAGCCATTGACCTCACACAGATGATCGAGCTCACTAACACACTGAGCGAGGCGAGAATCCGGTACCTCGAGAATAAGAGAATCACCCACGTTCGCGTAGGGCTCGCCAACTACCTCGCCCAGCCGAGCAACCACGACCTCTCTAACCTGGTCGCCGCTCGGAAGATTTACTACCAACGCGCCGCGACCACTATCCTCAATTCTCCACAGAAGCGGCACAAGGACAACGTGCGCTGCCTCATCACTCAGCGGTCCGATCCGCTCCTCAAGCTGCGCCGCCAACGCTGCCTGCCGCTCGCGCACGAAAACCCACACCTCCCGCGATAACCACACAGGAAAGGGCAGCGAGTCGCGTCTGGCGAAAAATTGAAGCATCCCCGACTCATCAAGGTGAAAAACCTTGCCCGCTTGACGTCTCTGGCCCGGGAAAGCGAGCTTAAACTGCTCAGCCGTGAAAAAGCAGGGCCGGAATGAAACCTCCTCAAGGGATGTCTGGGTTATAAAGGGAACAAGAAGCGCTTGGCTGAGATCGTCAGCCGAATACTGCTGCGGCTCTTCAACGATCGCTTTTCGGAGCGCGGCGGAGCCGGCAAGCAACCCTCCAGCGCTCCGCTCCACCGCCAAGGAGATCCCCTTATCTCTGCACTTTTTGAGCAGAGCTGGAATCTGCTCCGCTGGCAACGTATACGCTTGATCAAAGCTTGAGTACATCGCCGCGGGGAAACGCTTCACGATCCGTTGCGCGCTCGATCCGACTCGCGGAATTACCCGCACCCTGCGCTTCTCGGGGTTGCACCGGATGATCAGATCGAGATCGAGCACGGCCAGCACCTCCTCCCGGACTGAGAAGGGGTCCTGGCGAAGCTCAATCTGCGCCTCCACAAGCGATGGCAGCTCGAGGCCCTCTGGCCCCAAACCATTAAGCCCTGAGCGCTCCGGAAACGAGCTCAGCTCTCGAAAGGTGGGGAGCAGGTTTAAAGGGATCGACCAACTCTTGTCCTCGGGGTGATATCGCGCTCCCGAGAGCGCCTTTACAGCGGCCACCCTCTCGGGCGAGTACTGAAAATCAATGCGGGCTCGGTCGCCCATCCTCATCGCCGACCAGACCGGTCCACTGGCGCGTTGCCATGGTGTGAAACGTCCCTTTTTTTTGGTCTTTTTAGCACCCGCCGGCATACCCCGCATCCTTACACAGAAGCCTGCGCATCGACAGTAGGCGCCATGCCGCCACGGTCAGGTACCTTATTCGTTGAATATCGCCAGAAGTTTCCTTCTTGATGTCGCTCTGGGGCCCGGGTATACGAGTTATTATATGTCCGCCCTTTCCCTTCGCACCATCTCAAAGACCTTTGAAGCGACTCCAGTGCTGAGAGATCTCTCCTTGGAGATCTCCTCTGGCGAATTCTTCTTCCTCCTGGGTCCCTCTGGCTGCGGTAAATCAACTCTCTTGCGGATAATCGCCGGTCTTGAGCAGCCAGACTCCGGCACTGTTGCGATCGATGGCCAGATGGTTAATACCGTCCCTCCGCAAAAACGGGGAATTGGGATGGTGTTCCAGAACTACGCACTCTGGCCGCATATGACCGTGGCTCAAAACATAACATTCGGCCTTGAGAACCAGGGGCTCACAAAAGCGCAGCGGCTGGAGCGTTTGGATGAGACCCTTGAGCTCGTGCGAATGGAGACCTTCTCAGCTCGGTTTCCGCACGAGATATCCGGTGGTCAGCAGCAGCGCGTTGCCCTGGCGCGGGCCTTGGCGCTACGGCCGAAGATTATATTACTGGATGAGCCGCTTTCGAACCTCGATGCGACCCTGCGAGTTGAGATTCGCGAGGAGCTCGTCAATCTGCACGGCCGGCTCAACACCACCATGGTATATGTCACCCACGATCAGGAGGACGCCTTAGCGATGGGCTCTCGAATAGCTCTACTCCGAGAAGGTCGCATTGAGCAGGTCGGATCTCCGCGTGAGCTCTACACGCAGCCCGCTTCGGTTTTCGCGGCGAGATTCTTGGGCGACTCCAATCTCCTACCGTGCCGTGTTGTTCATCCATCAAGCTCCCCCGTCGTAAAGCTCGACGACTCTCCCGAATTCAGTACGCAGGCGCGCTCGGCGGTATCAATCACCGCGGAGCAGAGAGGCTTTCTGTGCGTCAGGCCGGAGTCACTTCGGTTTCAGAGTGATGGAACTGGCCTGCCTGCCACGGTGGTGCGAAGAGTCTTTCGAGGCTCCGGGCACGACATAACAGTTCGGCTCGACGGTGGCACCCCATTGCGCGGTTTTATTCCGCATGGGCCGGACATGCCGGAGTTCCGCGCGGACCAGTCTGTCGTTGTCTCGTGGGATCCCAGCGTAGCTATTTTCCTACCCCGGTGACTGAGATGCCTAGCGCGAGGGGATCATGAGAAGCACAGCCGTTCGGGTCGCCATACTGAGCTTCTTCGCGCTCTTCAGGGCCTATCCCCTCGGTCATATCCTATTGCGCGCGTTCGTCTCCCAGGGCGCCATCACGACCCACTTCTTTGCCGTTATGTTTCAGGCCGAACTTTATCGGGATATCTTATTTAACTCGATCAATCTGGCGCTGAGCGTGACTGCCCTGGCAACCCTTATCGCCTATCCGTTGGCTCTCCTCCTCTCGCGATATCGGCTTCCCGCCCAGTCGGGGCTTCATACCCTGCTCTTACTGCCGCTCATAGTTCCGCCGTTCGTCGGAGTTCTCGGAGTTCGGCAGCTATTCAGTCGATTCGGAAGTGTGAATTGCGCGCTCATGAATCTTAATATAACCGAATCCCCCATAAACTGGCTTGGTCGTGGTGGTGCCATCGGAATAATAGGTCTTCAAACAATTCACCTCGTTCCTCTGTTGTATCTCACCATTAGCGCTTCTCTTAAAAACGCTCACGTTTCACTTGAGGAAGCAGCTCTTGTGACCGGGGCGAGCCGCTGGCGCATACTGCGCAAGGTAATTATCCCGCTCTCCATGCCAGGATGGTTCGCGGGCGCAACCTTAGTTTTTATAGGAAGCCTTACCGATCTGGGAACTCCTCTCGTCTTTGAGTATCGCGACGTCCTGGCAGTGCAGATCTACAATATGCTCTCCGACCTAAACGAGAATCCGGTTGGGTATGCCTTCGTGGTTTCGACCTGCTTTATGTCGATCGCTCTATTCTCGCTCTCGAAGGCCTCGGTGGCATACGGATCGTTCGCCGGTTCGGGTCGCGCCCGGCAGGGGATCTCCGCCCGGAGCTTGCCGATGCTTACTGCTCTTGTAGTCATACCGAGCGTAGCAATCTACGCGGGCGTCGCTCTCTTGCCGCAGCTGGTTATTATATTACTATCCCTCTCCGGAGAGTGGTTTATGTCAGTGTTTCCCAGTCAGTGGACGCTGCGTCACTTTGCCGAGGTAGTGCAACACCCTCTCACAACCCGCAGCCTTATCATCAGCATCGCGCTTAGCTTTATCGCGAGCATTTTCACGATCGTGTTGGGTTTTCTCACTGCCTACAATATCCGCAAGGGATCGCGTACGATCAGGGCTCTGCTCGAGGTTTGTTCTATCGCTCCTCTAGCTATTCCCGGTATCGTTTTCGCTTTTGGGTTTATCGGTGCCTTCGCGGGAACCCTCCTTGATAATCGGATGAACCCCTTTCCACTTCTGATCGCCGCATACACGATTAGACGGGTGCCCGCGATGGTTCGCTCCGCATACGCCGGGCTTCAGGAGGCGAATCAATCTCTTGAAGAGGCAGCCTACATGGTGGGAGCTTCGGGCTTCGTGACCATGCGCCGTATCGTATTTCCTCTCATCGGACGACACCTTCTTGTTGGAGGCATTCTGACCTTCGCCTATTCAATGATTGAGGTGAGTGACAGTCTTCTGCTCGCGCTTGAGGCGCGCTTCTATCCTGTGTCTAAAGCGATGTATGCCCTGATGGGCAGGCCCGATGGAGTTGAAGTCGCATCAGCGCTCGGGGTTATCGTGATGGTGGTAATGGCGGGTGCATTCACTATCTCTGACCGAGTCACCCGCCGCGGTGCAGCGCGAAGAGGCGCCTCAATTCTGGTGATTATCTTCGCGATGCTCCTCTCTGAGCGGGCTCATGCTCAGGTGAATGACGAATTAACCGCTATTACCCCTCATTGGGAGGGGATTAAGGCTGAGTTCGAGCTCGCCTTCGCGGATTCGTGGCGCCAGAGGACTGGTCGTGGCCTCAAGATCCGTTGGCTCGATGTCGGCGGCATGTCCGATATCGTCAAGTACATCAAGAGCCAGTATCGAGTCACACCAGCCGGTATCGGTGCTGACATTATATTTGGTGGCGGCACGGACTCAATGCTTGAGCTTGAGAGGAGCAACGCGCTCGAGCCCGCCCGGGTGCAGGAGACCACCCTACAGGGGATCCCAATGACGCTGTCTGGAATTCAGCTGCGAAGCCCGGGGAATATATGGTTCGCGAACGCAGTGAGCACGTTCGGTATTCTTTACAACAAGCGCGCTGTTGAGAGACTCAACCTACCGGTACCGTCTCGCTGGAGCGATCTTGGCACTCCCGCCTACCGCGACCTAGTTGGCGGGGCGGATCCGCGTAAGAGCGGTAGCAACCACGCCATGTTCGAGGTGATTCTGCAGGGCTACGGCTGGCAGTCTGGATGGGAACTCATTCAAAGGTTCGCGCATAATGTCAGAAATTTCTCAGGCACTGCGAGTCAGATTGGTAAAGAGGTCGCCACCGGTGAGATCGTATACGGCATCGCTATCGACACCTATGCTGGTGACATCATTCGCCAGGTGGGAGACGAGAGAATCGGATTCGTTCTCCCTGAGGATTTCCTGGCCGTAAATGGTGATTGTATCGCGCAACTTCGAGGAGCTCCGCATCCCGAATTGGCCTCGGCATTCATAGACTTCGTTCTGTCCGACGCTGGTCAGAGGCTCTGGTACGCTACCAAGGGGGTTCCTGGTGGTCCCCGTAGGAACGAGCTCGGTAAACTTCCCGTTCGTCCAAGCCTGTACGGCACGATTCCGAGCGCCAGCCTTGTGTCGCGGGATCCCTTCTCTCAACCTCACATCCTTGCCTACGACGCGGTCACGGCCGGTAATCGGTGGAATTTAGTAAATGATCTCTTCGGGGCGTTTATTATAGATCCCCACTCTCGGCTCGTGCAGCTT
>JAFMIS010000133.1 GCA_017853915.1 bacterium | reverse complement strand
GCAGCATCGAGTGCGAATACGATTAACGTCGATGGCGTTATTATAAATAAAACTGAATTCAAGAACCGTGTTCTATCTGAAATACAACAGGATACGGGGGTTAAGCCGCAACCACAGCGCGAGGGGGCGTACCTGGGAGAAGCGAGGCCGGATGAGGGGCTAGCGGGGACGGCGGGAAAAGTTGTAACCGCGCATAGGCACATCCCGGGCATTGTGAGAAAAGTAACGGGGTTCAATCGCAATGCTACTTTGGCCAAGGTAATTAATGATGGTTTCGAGAGCTATCGAACGCGGAAATCAGCTCTGTTGAAAGAGTTCTATAAGACGCTGGATGAAGTCTATAATACCCATTTCACAAAAGAGGAATTGGCACAGTGGGAAAGCCCAAAGAGTGAAATGGCAATCGAAGGTATAAATGAGCGGTTGACCCGAGGACAGAGGATCGCTATCGCTCAGTTGGCGGGTAGTGAGCACGGAATGAGGGCGTTGCGGGAATCGCGAAGACTGAGCGCACAGCAGATTGACGCCGTGTTGAAATCACTCAGCAAGAACGAACACGATTTCCTGGCCGATTACTTCGAAATGACTAACCCGAAATCGGATGTGTTCAAGGCTATATCTGGGGTGCAGGAGAGAACGACGGGGGTGAAGGCGCGGGCTAAGAGGCCGATCAAGATAGTAACAGAGCATGGGGAGCTTTCTGGTGGGTACCACCCGGTGAGCTATCAGTCTGAGGTGGGGGTGACTAAGGGAAATATAAGCCCGGAGCAAACGCTGCAGTTTATGCTGGGAAGAAACAGTTCGACAACGATGACGGATGCGGGCTATCAGTATAGGTCGGGCGGGCCAGCTGAGGGGGATTTGGTGCGGTTGGATGCGAACGTTGTACGGGACCATTTTGACGCAGTGGCCCACGATGTTGCTGGCCGAGAGTTTGTAATTAATGCGCATAAGGCGATGTCAATAAGGGAAGTAGCGGATGCGTTTGAAAAAGCTGGGGGTAGTGGTTCCGTGGATGCTTTCAAAGAATGGTTGCGTCGAGACGTGGCGTTAGAACATATGCCGTCGAACGCGGCGGGTATCGTTGATAGATCGATTAGCTGGCTGGCTATGGGGGCGCAACGGGGCATGCTGGGTTGGAATTTCGCGGGTATGGTATCCCAGGTAGCTGGCTTGCCAGGCTCGATTCTACAGGATGGGAAAGTGTCCCCCATGAAGGCTTGGAATATGGCCGCAACAGCATCCAGAATCCTGGGGGAAACAGGTAAAACGGGAGACTTTACCCCGGTCATGAAGGCTTTCGGAGAAATGGTGAGCGCAGATCCGGTTCTAGCGGAACGTTTGCAGGGGTCATACGACGCCACCGTTCGAGAACTTGAGGCGATGAATAAGAAAGCTAAGAACCCAATAGAGAGGTCGGTAAAGAACCCGCACTGGGCGTTGCTTACCTCCATGAAATACACTATCGGGTTCGCGCAATCTATGATTGATACGATAGTTTGGCATACTAACTATGATATGGCGATGAATGGCCAGATTGATGGCGTGAAGGCTATGGACCGGACAGCCGCGATCAAGTACGCCAGGGAGGCGATTGAGCGGTCGCAAGGAAGTGGTGAGCGTGGATTGAAGCCGGGCATAACTCGCTCTGGTGGGACAGCCATAAAACTTGCTGCAACGTTTTATACGCCAATGGCGGCTATACTGAACGAAACATTACACGTCATTGATAGGGCAACCATACGAGCACGAAAAGGTGTACTGGGGCCGAGGGATATACCTCATGTCGCCGCGGGGTTACTAGTGGGGGGTTTTATGTCTGGAGCTATCTATCAGATAACAAAGGGGACGATAACGCGGGGGCCGTTCGGAAAGGATGAAGAGGGGAAAAACGTAGCGTTTAACGTAGCTACCGCCCCAATGGAACTTTTTCTGGGGGCAAGGGACCTGCGCAATGCGCTACAACACTTCAGTAGCACGTCGGTTAAGATGGGAGCCGAGGGGGCGAAGGATTCGCTGGTGGTAGACTCGCTGCCTCCTCCGTTCGCGTTGCCGTCGGCTTTCTACGGCGCGCTGATCGCCGGATACCAGGCGACGGAGGATAAGGAGGTTAAACCTGCTAAGAGATCTAACTACAGGTCTAACAAAGAACCGCCAAAAGAGTGGCAGATTTCATACCAGCAAGAGCGGGATATTATTAATACAATCGGTATGCCGTTACATTTACCTACCACAACGATCGGTCGTGTGGTAACCTTCCTTACGGCACTAAAGCGTGGAGAACTAAAAGATATGGGGCCAGCAGAGGCGGTATGGAACGCGTTGTCGAAGGGTGCTGTCGGAGATACTCTGAAAGAGAAGCCAAAGAAGAAAAAGAAACGTTCAAACACAAGGAGTGAATAATGACATTCGATGAAGTAATGAAAATACTGGAGGTTGCTTTGCCTGTCGCCGCGACGCTAGTGGCAGCCAGGGTAACTAACCGAAATTCGGCCCATTGGACGGCGTGGACGGGTGGTGCCGGGCGCGTGATTGGGCTATTGGTGAGCCTCCTGGATGTGTTCCGATCTCCGGCAGACTACAAAGCCAGTTTGGTTCCACCCAAAAAGAAAAAGGCAGGTAAAAAATGAAACGCACGTTACTATTAATTTCATGTCTCTTCTTGTTCAATAGTTGCGGACACGTATCGGCCACACTGTCAGATAGTCTGTCCTATGCGAACGCGGCAAGTAATACGTTTGTAGATACGGCGGTGCCGATGGCAAACAATCTCTGCATGGCGGTCGCCCAAGACTGCAAAGCGAGAGAAGATGCTGAGTGCCCGATGTGGTACAAGTGTGACGCAATCAGGGCGAAGGTGTTCGACGGGGTTATCGCGCTGAAGCTCGCTATCATGGACGCTGAATCGGCGAGAGCAATCGGGGATGAAGAGCACTTCGATGTTGCCGTGCAGAAGGCGATACAGTTGGTGGCCGAGGTTAACAAACAACTGAAGGAAATGGGGCTACTCAAATGAATCCAGCAATAATTATTTCAATCATACAAGGGGCGACTCAGTTGGTTCGGGGGGTGATGGGAATGGTTAACGGGGGGCAGGTGGATAAGGTGTCAAAGGACAAGATACTTGCTGAGATAGTCACCCTTAGAAAAGTTCTCGAAGATGCCCGCAGCGCTGAACTTGAGGTCCTCAAGTCCATCAAGCCGAAGGCTAAGCCCCGCTAAGCCAGACACCCGCCAGTATAGATACAGCAAGACCAACGATAACACCGATAACAACCTCCAACGAGGTAACCTCCTCGTGTTCACATCTGCCGCATTTAACGCACTTACGAACCACAGATATCTCGCAGAATCTGGATTTGGCCACTGGTGAACTCGGGCTCGAACTGGATGTATGGGTTCATAATGTTGCCAGGAAAGTTCTCGTGGTCCATTCCAAGGCAGTGGGAGATCTCATGGATAGCTACAACGCGAAGGTCGCGGTCAATGTTATCCACGCCGACAGTGGAAACGCAGCCGAATATGTACGGGCCATTATATGAATAACTACTGTTTCCACCGGTGCCCTCCCCCTCTCGCAGGATGATATCGGGTGTTAACGACGGCACTAGAATTGTGCACCCAGCAGTATCGTTTATATAATCCACGGCATCGCTGAATGCGCGGCCAACTTTCCACGTAGTCGTGGGGTCCAATTGAAAGCCGATCGGGGGGCCATGTGGCTGCTCGCAGCCGCAACCATTGCAATCCATGCGGGGGTATACTGGGCGGCATATCTCACTGGGCCCCCCGCACCCCACCAAAAGCAGAACCAGTATATACTTTAGCATTTCTTGTCTCCGTGTCTGTATGGTCGGTCATTATTGTAATTAATCTTACGATTCAGAGCATCGGTGAATTCGTTGGTAAGATTCTTATTGCCTACGTAATCGAATATTCGAATACATACATCAGCAAGTTCTACGAGAACCCCATCGGGTTTATCGCCTTCCATCCAGACGCGATCGACGCGATGACCGTTTCTGTAGTGCTCCAGCGCCTCACTTAGTTCGCTGTGCATCAGGGCTATCACTTCCGGCAGCTGGCGGTCCTGAACCCACCACCCCTTTTCCCTCGCCATCTGGGACACTTTTTTTATCGTCTCCTCCAGATCCATCTTTGCCATCTTTGCCTTTCTTTGGAAATGCTAGGTCCCATCTCCAATCTTCTACTTTTGTTTTTGGGTAGATGCTGAATTTTTCGTAAAGGTATTTCATTTATATTTACTCCAGCGGGCTTTCTTGCCTCCATAACATCCGCGAACATCGACGTGAGTAAACGTATCATACCGACCAATGCCGCCTATGTCGAAAGGATGTACCCCCTCAGCAGCCTCGGCTACGGCGTAAGGATAAGAACCGTCGCATTGGATATCCGCTGCCCGCCCCAGCATATGCTGGCTTTGTTTAGCCCCGTCGATCTTTTTGTTGTATGACGGGCAGCGGTACCCACTAACAACCTTAATGGGGTCACCAAGGACCGAGCGAAGAGCCTCCAGTCCATCAATCAGTTCAGGCGCCATGCCCCCTTCTGGCAGCCTACCACAGCAATGACACCGGAACTCGTCTTCGTTAAAATGCTTACTCAGCTTCAAGCCCGGTGTCTTCGGGGTCGAGAGTGATTCCGTTACAACGGGCGCACTCTTCTTGGGGACCGTCAACGCTTTCTTCATGTTGCTCCCTGATTTCGTTAAGTGTGTCGTCCTTTTCTTCATCCACATACTCCAGCCCTCCGGGGGGAAGCCAGAATCCGCAACCCTTAAGAAACTGGCAGAACTCTTCGCATAGTTCAGGGAGGGTGCGGTCGCCGGACAAAACCATCTCCACCTTTGAATCGGGACGAATTTCGGCTTCCCCGTGGTACTTGGGGTATTCGCGGTCGCGCTCACATCTGAAGATGTAGCGAGTTACTGTTTCGTGGTAAGCCATTAGATTACCGCCCCACTGGTATCCACTTCTACCAGAAATTGGTATGTGGTCTTACCGGCCCAAGGACCCGTCTTAATCAGTTTCGGCTTAACGTAGGTGATACGAACCTTGGAACCAGGTTGCACGGCGGCCATCTCTTGGTCAAGATTCTTGCTGCCGATGACAACGAACTTATCTTCCTCGCCGTCAGTGAACTTATAGTTCAGGCCGTATTCCCCCTTGTAGCTCTCTACGTAGGTGCCATCTACCAGCACAGAGCCTGCGGTCTGCTCCCGCATCTTAATGTACCGATTTTTCTTTGCGCCTTCAGTTTGTACTTTTGCATACGCCATTTTTCTTACTCCTTTATTCTGTAATATAACGCCCGTTGTCATCAATCCACCACGGATCGATCGACTCTTGCGCTTTCTTCTCTGTGTTACCTAACAACCCCATAGGTTCCGTCCTGTTAGGTAAAGTATACAATGGATACCATTTCCCGTCCACTGATATGACATCGACATCTAAGTATCTTTTATTCTGATACAATTCCACCTTCCCCCTGCCAGCCGATTGAATCAGTTCCTTGGCCCGCTTCATCCAGTTATTCATTGGAATCCCTCTTTGTTGTAATTTTAAACGTTCTATACGCCTTGCGGTCATACGCTTCTACTCTGCTCGGACCCACGACTCCAGCGGAAATGGTATACCCTTGTCCAGTACATAACTCAGCATCGCCTATAAGGGATAATATTCTAGCCTTTATGGCCTTTTTGGCCGCCTCCACCTGGTTGCCCTTGGTAGTCCACTCGCTATACTCGGCGCATAACTTCTTGATGTCCGCGGTCATAGGAGCCTGCTTGTTGGGCTCCGCGAAATCGTTGCGCTGAATGTACTCGTCGCTATCCACATCCCAATCGGGACTGGGGGCCATACCCGCATCAATGGTATCCCAGAAGAACTTAACCCGTTCGAAGATCAGTTTAATACATACTTCGTCTCTTTGCCGTTCAATGACGTGGGCAGTGTTCCCTCCGACAAGGGCACCAATATAACAAACTCTTCGTCCAGAGACTGCAAGTTGGTGCTGGCATTGGAGTTCGATGTGCTCGGGGGCTCTTGTATCAGACCATTTGCTAAAAGCCTTCTCTCCCACGTTCTTAATCTCAAGTAATGCATCATCCCCGATCGCAAAATCAAAACTACTACCCATTCGTACATCCGGTAAGCGCATATATTCATCCATCTTCCGAATCGTCCAACCACGCTCATGTGCAATCCCTTCTGCGATCGCGTCTTGCAACCGCTTGCCCCATTTCATCTTTTCTGATTCCTTAAACCCGCCGCCAATGGACAGGTTTTTCTTGGAATGCCACAGCTTGTAGTAGCTGGTGTAGGGTGACTTCCCGAATAACGCCGCACACTCAGTCGAGGTAACATCAAGCGACCTCATGCGCAGCCATTCAGCTTCAGTCGTGAATTGGTGAGTTTCTACTTTCATCTTTCCTCCATCTTCTGACTTTAACGCCGTTCTCACGAAGAGTACCCGATTTATATCCTAGAGCCTTTAAGCAAGATCTTATTCTAAGCTGCGTATGCATGTCCAGTTTATCGTCGCTTATACCCAGATGCGCCGCCACCTCGTCTACCCGTACTCCCTCACCATTTTTCTTCAACAAAAGCTCCTCAATATTACGCTCCCAAGAGTCTTCCGTCCGTCGATCTTCCTGGATACGAATAGCATCTTGCTCCGGAAAATCCCAGTACGATTCGTGTTCCATTGTTCTAGCATAGGCCTCTGCGAAATACAAGTCCTTCTCGTTGTTCACGCGGTCGAGGTCAATATCCCCGCAGGCAATGGAGAAGAATCGACGAGCCCCGGTAACGTCCGCCAAGTAGGTCTCCTGGTTAGTTGTTCCCACAAGAATACACTGTCGGGGTAAAGTTGATCCCTCGCGGTCGTACTTTCGGACTA
>JAFMIS010000132.1 GCA_017853915.1 bacterium | reverse complement strand
TATCCACCTTACCAAACCCGTTGATCTCGATGAACTCGGACGGCTCATCGCATAATAACGCGCGACACGTCACGAGTGAGCTTTTTTTCACTGCCCTGTGATCGCACTTGAAAGATCGTCACAATGTCGGCTCCATCGCCGCGCATTGTCACCGCTTTAGCGTCACTGAGCTGCGTCCGGCCAGCCTCTACATTCTTATTATACCTGGCGCTCAAGTATCCTGCGTACGCCTCTCTAAACTCTCGCGCGTCTTTTTCATCTTCCCACCGAGTCAACCACACGATCGTCCGGTAACCATTGACGTGTGGCCCAACTACTACTCGGTCGCCCATCCATCCCTGAGCCGCTTCTACTCCCTGTGAGCGCCTCGCTGGCTCGTTCGCGAATATGCTTGATATAACAAACTCACCCAAGATATCAGAGTATTCTACCGAGCTGATGCCGTTGAGCGACGAAACCTCATCATTGCTTGGAATGTTTCGTTTAAAGGTCCCTGCTAGATATTCATCTGGATGTAGAATCTCACGAGAGCTCGAAGGCGGATTCTTGTACACCGCATGCAAGGCTCCATAGCCTCCCTTTCGAAGAATGGCGTGAACGAATCGCAGTCCGCTCGAATACGGAAATATCAGCGTCGCCTTAAGACTCTCCGGCACGCTCCCCGTTTGACTTCCTATATTCATACCGAGGATCTGTTGTAACACGAGGGTTTCGATATTTTTATCCTGTGCGAGAGGAGGAATGCCTCTGTCTTGACGCTCGTCATCAATCATCACTGCTGTCGCGTCCCCCTCGGCAAGAGCCGCGTGAGCGAGATTCTGATCGCTATTATCGGATTTTGGGTCTAAGAGCGCCTCCAAACTGTAGTGCTGATCCTGCAGCGCGTGCGTGAGCTCATGCACCGCGACCGTCCGCTGCGTCATGAAAGGAAGCCAAGCTGCCATGACAAAACGCTTCCGGTGTGGATCGTAATATCCACCTAATTGGCTCACAAGAAACTGTACGACACTGGTACCATAGTCGTAGTCATCCGGTATGATGCCAAGAGTCCGGTAGACTAACTCCTCCATCTGCATCTTTTCGGGTGCTAGATCACGTCGAATGGTTTCCTCGAGGAATCCCTGTACCTGAGCTTTATCCTGAACAGTACACGGCACATCTCGTATCACTGACAGGCCCCGGATAGCGCTCACCTCTCGCAGTATCCCCGCCGTCTCACCGCACAGCGAGGCATCATCGGCCGCCACTACCGCCGAGCCCGCTCCAATAAACAGCCCCACCGACACGCACGCTGCCGTCGCAATCCTACACAACAAACCCTTCCCTCGTAGCATAGAATCATCATTTACCCCCTTTTGAGCCCTTATGCCACCGATATCGAAACAGCCCACTTCCCTTGCCGGCGCAATCCCTGCCGCTGTACACTTTCCCCGATGTCGAGTCGTAACTCCCTACATATTCTTCGAGCCCACGAAAACAACCTCAAGGACATTGAGATCGAGATTCCTCACGATACTTTCGTCGGTGTGACAGGGTTATCAGGTTCGGGTAAGTCTTCGCTCGCTTTCGATACCATCTACGCCGAGGGACAGCGTCGATACATCGAAACTTTCTCTCCCTACACTCGACAATTTTTTGACAAGGTAAAGAGACCCAAAGTTGACCTGATTACAAACGTCAGGCCAGCTATCGCTATTCAGCAGAGAACCCGCATCCTAAATTCCCGCTCCACCGTTGGTTCGATGACCGATATCAATGATTTCCTGAAAATTATTTGGAGCAACACCGCCACCCCGGTATGTCCAGCATGCGGTCTGGAGTTGCGGAGGTGGACCTCAAGCACGTTAACCGATCTCCTTGAACAGTGGTGCCTCCAGAAGCCTGATGCGACCTTCCTGATTGGCGTCACGACAAAGAACAAGAAGGAGCTCATAGAGCGCCTCCAAATTCTCGGATATTCACGCTACTTCGATCCAAAAACTGGCGCTCTCGTCGCGTTTGAGGACGGCGCTCCTCCCAAAAGACTAAAAGACGTCTCGGTCGTCATGGATCGATGTCGCCTCGGCTCGTTCGTGGCGAAACACCTCCGTGATTCGCTCGATCAGTGCTTTTCTCTCGGCGAGGGGACTGTCCACATTATTGAGCAGAGAGCTAAATGTTCACGGCCTCTCGCTCGGGTATCGGTGAGTGGCGAGCGTCGTGATGTAAGCGCCCTCTTCGAGCTCCATGTTTTCTCAAGCAACTATCAGTGTGGAGACGCTTCTGTGACCGTCGAGCGTCCACGTCCAGCTCTATTTTCTTTCAATCATCCAATTGGAGCATGTCCAGAGTGTAATGGCTTTGGAAAGATTCTCGTTATTGATCCGCATCGCTGCGTTCCCGACCACAGCAAAACCATCGCTCATCACGCTATTGATTGCTGGCGTGGTAATGCCGCTCAAGGGGAGTATAGACAGCTCCTCGCTTTCTGTAAGGCCCAAGAGATTCCAACCGACATCCCGTGGTCAAAACTCTCTGATGAGCATCGAGATAGTATCTTCACTCATAAATCGCGCGCCTTCATCGGAATCAACGCCTGGTTTAAGTACCTGGAGCGAAAAAAATACAAAATGCACGTGCGAGTATTCCTGGCTCGATATCGCGGCCAGGTTGATTGCCCGACGTGTCGGGGAACTCGCCTCAAGGCAGACGCGCTGGCTTATAGAATAAAGGGGCTTACCATTGCTGAGGCGTCGGCCTTACCATTAGAGGAGCTTCTACCCTGGATCGGATCTCTCCGTGGTGAACTTCGCAAGGGCGGTCTTCTGGCACGACAACTCGATGATGTTTTTAAGAATGTCTTGGGCAGGCTTGAATACCTGGTTCAATTAGGCCTTCCCTACCTTACGCTCGACCGACAGACTCGAACCCTCTCGGGTGGCGAGACGCAGCGAGTTAATCTTGTTTCGGCGCTCGGAAGTAATCTTATTTCAACCCAGTTTGTTCTCGATGAGCCCTCAGTAGGACTCCATGCTCGCGATACGGAGGCCCTGATCAATGCCCTTCAAGACCTCTCTCGCCGCGGGAATTCACTTACGGTCGTTGAGCACGACCCCGACTGTCTGTACGCGGCTGACGCCATTCTTGAACTGGGACCTGAGGCGGGCGAGCGTGGGGGATCCGTCACGTATTTTGGAGGCAAAAATAGTTGGCGCGGTCCCGCCATGGCGCCGTTTACTCTGTCTGACAATCGCCCGATTTTTACCAAAAAGCTTGAGATCGAAAACGCCCGCAATCGCAACCTCAAGTCGATAAACCTTGATATTCCCCTCGACTCATTTGTCTGCCTCACCGGCGTGTCAGGCAGCGGGAAGAGCTCTCTTCTCACGGAGGTCATCGAGGCGGCGTACGAACTTCATCGAGGGGTAATTCCCGGAGAGATTACACTGGACGCCTCGGTTCGAGGTTTTGAACATCTTGAGCAGGTGCTTTTAGTCGATCAGTCGCCGCTTTCAAAAACTCCGCGAGCGAATATCGCGACATACACGAAAATGTGGGACCGCATTCGAGACATCCTTGCTTCCACCGACGCCGCAAAAGCTCGAGGCCTAACTCGCTCGGCATTCTCATTCAATGTAAGCGCCGGGCGATGCGCCACCTGTGAGGGCGCTGGATTCATTCGCGAGGATATGCAATTCCTGAGCGATGTCTTTATCCAATGCGAGTCGTGTCTCGGTATGCGATTTCAGGCCCCAGTACTTGAGGTTGCTTTTAAGGGAAAGAATGTACACGACATCCTCTCCATGAGCGTCGACGCGTGTGGGGCATTCTTTCCCGACGAGCTGCTTATATCAACGGTCTGCCAGGCGCTGCAGCAATTGGGGCTTGGTCATATCACCCTGGGTCATCCTCTTAGTGAACTCTCAGGCGGCGAAGCGCAGCGCTTAAAGCTTGCTCCTCACATCGTTGAAGGGCGTCGAGGACGCTCGCTCTTCCTCTTCGATGAGCCAACGACTGGCCTGCATATCCGAGACGTTGAAAAACTGGTCAATTTATTTCACTTCCTCACACGCCAAGGGCACTCGATCGTCTGTGTTGAACACAATCTTAGGCTCATAGCAGCCGCTGACTGGGTTATCGACCTTGGACCGGAGGGAGGCGCTAAGGGGGGCGAGGTGGTCTTCCAGGGCACTCCGCACGAACTTGCAGGTCGGGGTAATTCCTCAGCGAGCAACCCCAGTCTAACCTCGCGTTACCTCGCCGACTTCTCGCGTCGATATGGCACAATGAGCGCTCGCACGCCAAAAGCCCAGAAAACCTCCGCCGCGATCCCCGCTCCCCGCTCTCGAAATACCCACATATATATTGAGGGCGCCAAAGAACATAACCTTAAAAACGTATCTCTCTCCCTTCCGCTTAGAACTCTCATTACCCTTACCGGGGTCTCAGGTTCTGGGAAGTCCACTATAGCGAAAGATATTCTGTACGCGGAAGGCCAGCGTCGATACCTCGACTGCCTCTCACCGTATGCTCGTCAATTCATCAAAGAGCTCAAAAAGCCAAACATTGATGATATCACCAACGTTCAACCAACGATCTGTGTCTACCAACACACATTTCAACCCTCCGCGCTCTCTACCGTCGCCACCATGAGCGAGATATATAATTTCCTTCGCCTGCTCTATGCTAAGATCGGTCTACAATTCTGTCCCGATCATCCCCAACACTCCGTCTCCCCACTTTCTGCTGAAGAGATCGCCTCGCACATTAAACAGAACTACTCAGGTGTCGTCAGGCTGCTAGCCCCGGTCATTAATCAAAAGAAGGGACACCACCGAGCAATTTTTGAGCGGGCCCTTGAAACCGAGATCGCTGAGGTGCGCGTCGATGGAGCTTTTGCTCCTCCCGCTCGCTTCATAGAGGAAGGACTTCAAAAAACAAAAGCGCACTCGATTGATTTTGTCACCGCGCGCTTCAATGTTAAGAACCTTCCCCTAGACTTGATCCATGATGGAGTATCTCAAGCTCTCACGATTGGTGGGGGAACCGTGATTGTCTCAAGCTCAACCGGAGAGCGCGTATTCAGCTCACACCGCACCTGCCAAGTATGTCAACGCGGCTTCTTTAAACCTGATCCCGAGGATCTCTCCTTTAATTCCCGCCGCGGACGATGTCCGCGCTGTGATGGATACGGAGTATTAAAGAACAAGATCTGTCCAGAGTGTAAGGGAACTCGACTTCAGGAGATCGGACGAAATATCCGACTCTTTGACCGCAATATTTACGAGTTGACGACTCTTGACGCGAAGCACTTGCTTGAGCTCCTGGCCCAACTGTCGAATGACGCGTCGCGTCGCGCCATAGTGGATCCGATTGTACGAGAGCTCACAGGTCGTCTCTCAACATTGCTAGCCCTCGGTCTGGAATATCTCTCGCTTAATCGCGAATGCGGCACCCTGTCCAACGGAGAGCTCCAACGACTACGGCTCGCCACCGCCATAGGCTCACCCTTGACCGGAGTCACCTACATCTTCGATGAGCCGAGCGCGGGTCTCCATCCCGTTGATAACAAGAGACTCCTCTCGACGTTGGTGGAGCTCAAGGATCGCGGAAACACCGTAATACAAATTGAGCACGAGATGGATAACATCTTAGCCTCGGAGCACATCATAGATGTGGGGCCGGGCGCCGGAACGCACGGCGGTGAGATAGTCTTTGAGGGCACGGCCTCCGAGGCGTGTCGCTCTCCACGGTCGGCAACCGGACAGGCCGTGGCTATGCCGATAGTATTCCGTGAGGGCCACACCACTCCGGAGCATCGACTCTCTATTACGAAAGCCAGCAAAAATAATCTAAAGAGCCTGTCATTACACATTCCGCTTCAACGACTTGTAGTAATTGCTGGGGTCTCTGGTGCTGGAAAAAGCTCACTTGTTCATGGAGTAATCGGTGAGGCACTCGATGGGGCGGCGCGCGGCGCTGAGACCTTTACAACTCCTCATGGAAGCGTTCAAAGCAGTCTTCCTATTGAGAGACTCCTGGTCGTGGACCAACAACCAATTGGAAAAACCTCGCGCTCAACTCCCGCGTCCTACCTCGGTATTTGGGACGACATACGAGCTATATTTGCTGGGACCCTGGAGAGTAAGTCGCGCGGCTGGGGACCGAGCTTCTTCTCACACAACACAGGTAAGGGCCGCTGCCCCACCTGTAAAGGTCAGGGAGAACTAACGCTTGAGATGAGCTTTCTCGCCGAGGCTAAGGTTACCTGCGAGAGTTGCAATGGAAGTCGCTTCACTCCAGAGGCTGATTCAATCCGATACAGAGAGCTGTCAATCAGCCAGGTGTTACAACTAACCTTTGAGGATGCGCGAACCATCTTCGTGAATCACCGAAAAATTCACCAGGTGTGCGCGATCGCGTGCGACCTGGGTCTTGGATACCTAACACTGGGCCAAGCGTCTTCGACGTTATCAGGCGGAGAGAGTCAGCGACTAAAATTAGTGTCCGAGCTTCACCTCGTTCGCAAAGGGCACACGGTGTATATCCTCGACGAGCCTACGACCGGTCTTCATCGCCTGGATGTGGCGCTTCTTTTGAAAGCTCTCCACGCTCTTACGCGACAAGGCCACTCGGTTATTGTAATCGAGCACGACGCGGATACCATTTCACAAGCTGACTGGGTTATTGAGTTGGGCCCCGGACCCGGCAAACAGGGCGGCACTATAATCTTTGAGGGAGCATCTTCCGCGCTCCTCGGTGGCTCAACGCCTTGGGGTTCAGCTCTCAAAGAGCGTATATCGATCCACTCAACGATGCGCGCGGCATAGCCCGGAGAGTCATAGCCCGGAGAGTTGTTTCGACAAATATCTCTTGCTCCCCACGTTTAGGAAGCGCTACAGCGATCAATTACAAAATGATTCGGTACGCCTTCGACGGTCGCGAGAAATCGTAGCCCTTCTGCCAGGTTTCAGGCAGCTCCATTCGCTGGGT
>JAFMIS010000131.1 GCA_017853915.1 bacterium | reverse complement strand
CGTTATACCCGGCGGCCCCCCATAGGGGCATCGTTTGTTGGGTGGCCCTGATTGATGACCGCAATTAATTGGAGGGCGCCCGGGTCGGGCGCCTAAATGTCTCGAATCACCGTCAACATTTTTGGTTTCCGTTATACCCGGCCGCACTCAAAGGGATCCTCATTTATTGAGTCCGATTGATTCATGACCGCTGGATTACTTGGGTAGCACCGAGAGTTTCTCCATCAAGCTCTTGAGGCATACCGGATCCTTTTCAACTGAGAGTCTCTGTTTCAAGAAGTCCCTCTCAGCAGCGATAGACGGATCGAGTCGTCCGTAGGCTAGCACTCTGGCAGAGGGGATCGGATGGGTCGCAAGGAGTTTAAGAACATCGAAAGACGCCCTCCACGAATTCTTTCGCAAATAGCTCGCTGCCTCCCAGTTAAAAAAATCATTCGTATCGAGGTGAGCACGAGATAAGAGCACCAACAGCACGGTGTCAGGCGCGGGTTTGAGATCGAACCATTTCTGGATGAACTGCTTTCTGCGCGTCTCGTCGCGCTCTTGAATCGCGGACACCAGAGCGACGCTTTGCTCTCGATTAAGTTGATTCGCGTCGCTGGCAAGCGTGAAAAGAAGTCGCTCCGCCGAGGCTGGAACGAATTTTTCCTTAAGCCTAGCGATGGCCTGCTCGCGGATGGGCGCTGAGGGAAACGAGAGTAGGTCAACGTACTTGACCATATCAAGGGAGTTCGCGGGTAAGGTGCCAAGAATGATCTTCACCTGATCAATCGGCTGAGTCTCTGACCATCCGGCGATATCCTCAATTTCAAACCAGCTCGCGCGACCCGCAAGGTCCCCTCCCTGCGCACGAAGAGTGGCTAGTAATTCTGATACTGCGGCTGGATTGTGAGCTATTACGGGTAATGCGATTGAGATCAGCTTAATTGTTTTATCTTCGCTCCTCGTCTGCTTAGCCTCGGGGGTGCTGCTGAGCAGTCCCTCAAACGCCTGGGCGCGCGTATCCCCTGTGGCTATCGCCGCGAGGCTGATTGCCTGCGGGGATCCAAGGGATGTGTACCCTACCTCCTTGAGCTGCTGAAAGAGAGCCCCAAAAGGCGCTGGAAGGCTTGTGACCTTATCGACTGAGATAGCTTTCAACTCCTTATTCGCCTTCGATGGTTCAGTTTCAGCGGCGATTGCTACTATGACGGCGGGATGAAGCTCTGCTAGAGGAGGAAGTTGTTTTAGTCCCTCCGGTACAAGCTCCATTAATGCCACCACCAGGGCAGCATGAATATCAGACTGGCTTAGCTCGGACTCCCAGGTCCGGTCGAGGGCAACTCGCAGCAGACGGGTGCGAACTCCCTTTGGATTAGAGCCGTGAAGTACATCGCTCGATATTGTGTAAATGGCGGCGGGATTTTCGTCGAGCACTGCGGCTTGGGCCACTCGGGTCATCTGCGCCGGGTCATTACTCTTCCATTGTTGGTCAAAATCCGAGGAATGGAGGTTCGCGAGAGCAGGTATGTGGCGCACGAGGGAAAAGTAATAATGTGGAGAGATAGATCTAAAGGCCACAACGGCCACGGCGATTGCTGTCATGCTCAGAACGATCGTGCGCGGAAAACCCCGAGGTTTAGCACCGGGCTGCGCTGGTGGTGAAACAGGAGGCGCGATCGGGCGCGTGCTTCTTGGCTTCACCAGGCGACCTGTGCTGCCCTTAGCCGGAGTAGTAGTCGGTTCACTATGCGCCGATGGCGACTCCGAGTCCGTCAGATCAAAAGCCGCTGCTACCTCAACTAATGGAGGACGGTGTCGGGGTGAGGCTAGTAATAGCTGTTCGACAAGGGCCTTTTGATGTTCGGTCAGAGTATCTCCCAGCAGGAGTTTAATAATCCGACCAAGAGAGAACAGATCGGCCGAGGGCTGCGGAACCATGCCGACTGAGGTCTCCGGAGCGAGGAAAGCATCCTGTGTCCCATTCAGCGATCCAAAAATCGGATCGAGAAGTGCCAAGCCGTCCTGGTTCGTAACCACATTGGACGGAGAGATGTGCCCGTGCGCAACATTTCTGCGGTGCAAGGCGAGAACGAGTTTAATCAGGCTCTGAACAACTGCCCGTCGAGAAGCAGAGCCAGTAAGCTCCCCCTTCTCAAGGATATCTTGCAGAGTTTCAGCTACAAAGGGACGAACAACCAGGCATCGGCCCTCCCCGGCAATGGGAATAACCCTCTGCGCGCTCGAAAAGATTACGGAGAAGCCCTCCAAGTCGGCGATGACGATACGCATCTGCGACTCATCAAGATGCGAAGAGACCCTGGTTATGTGCACCTTGCCGTTCATCAAAACCAGGGGGCGAATATCCCAGGGGTCTCGACCGAGTACTACGTTGACGCACACCGCGCCGGTAGGAAAAAAGCGAGAGTAGTTCCGCAGGACCTCTCTCTGCGCGTCATCCAAAGATTCGGGAGAAAGAAGCTTCACAATTCGATCAAACCTTTCGTAGTCAAACAGCTATAGCGTTTTTCAAAAGTCCGTGGCTAAATCCCGTCGTTTGCAAACCACTATAGGCGACTGATGCTCGAGATCAATCGCTGCGCGCAGGCGAACTACAACCCACGCTCCTCAACGAGCTTTGACATCTCAGCTCGAAGTTTAGGAACTATCTCCTCATACGAGAATTGTCCGAGCAGAGTGCTCCCTTTCTTAAGGTTAACATGGCTTGGGGCGCACCATAAGCCCAAGTCGGCGTCATCCGTCTCTCCTGGGCCATTTACCCGACATCCCATTACCGCGATAGTGAGCTTCTTCTCGGCGAATTCCTGTGTCATCGCCTTCACCTTTTGGGCCAGGTCAACGAAGGCCTCGTTTTCCACACGCGAGCAGGATGGACAGGATATGATATTAAGACCCGAATGATCGAAGCGCGGGACCGAGCGAAAGCGCCCCGCGTACACGTCTTGAACGATCTTTTTCGCGATCAGGACCTCTTGATACTTCTCGCTGTGGGGAAGGGTTAGAGAAACCCGAAGTGTGTCACCGATACCGCGCGCCAGAAGATTCTCAAAAGCCACTCGGGTCTTGATCTCTCCCATCGGGAGCATGCCTGCCTCTGTAACTCCGAGATGAATCGGAATCTCCGGGAATAGCTCCGCAAAACGGCTGTTAATCTCAAGAACATCGTTAGGGTCGGAACTCTTAAGAGAAACTACGTAATTTGTGAATCCGAGGTCCTCTAAGTATCCGATATGCTCTCGAGCAGAGGTGAGAGCAACCTCAATCGGGTCAGCATCGTTTTCGGCCTGGGCAGGATCGAGCGATCCAAAATTCACCCCGATTCGCAGCGCCAGCTCATGCTCCTTAGCGACAGAGACGATGTATTTAACCTTTTCCTGTACCGGGGTGTCCTTCTCGTGGTGGTAGAGGTGGCCGGGGTTATAGCGAATTTTTTGAACGTAAGGCGCAACCGATTTTGCGAGTTTGTAGCTCTCCTGCAGATCTACAACCAGGCGCGCGTTTGTTTGCTTGCGAATCTCGGCGAGAGCCTCAACGTCTCTCCTGCTATCGATAGCGATTCGGATGATATCGGCTCCGTGCTCTTGGAGAAGAGCTATCTGCCGGGTAGTCGCGGCGAGATCCTGCGTTTTGGTCGCGCACATCGATTGCACGGATATGGGGCCAGCGTGACCGATAACCAGGTCTCCTACTCGCACGCTTCTCGTTGGGCGGCGCATGATTCGAGGAGTTGAGCCGATATTAACAGGGGAGGATGTATCACTCATAAACAACCACAAACTTACGTAACTGCATCCGCTTCCGTTTCGGAACGTATGACTTTGGACGTTCAGTCAGACCAGGACTTCAGCTCACGCGCAAAACAACGAGTGACCCGAATTTAGCACTGGTTATCGGGGTAAATTCTTGTATAATCAACGCTTTAAGGCAACCCATTGGGTGCTTTTGAAACACCGGCTAGTGTAACACTTTGATTTTAGGTGGACTTATGCAGAGATTCAACGCTCTACTTCGAGTTGCGGCCCTGATGACAGGCGTCGGCTTGCCCACCTTGGGGGTTGCCGAAAGCAGCAATGCGCCTGAAGCTAGCTTCCTGCCGACCTGGAAGCTCCTCCGTGCCGATGCCAAGCAGCAATTTATCTCGGGGTATCTTTTCGGGTGGCGTGACGCCAAGAAGGTCACGGACGTTGCTATTGATTACGTGAAGGAGAACCCCGCTAACGCGGTCAGTGGACTGGAACGGGTACGGGGCATCTATGATATGGAGGGGCTGACCCCGGAGAGCGTAGTGCGGGAGCTGGATAACTATTTTTCGGGGTCAGAGGGTAAGGATGCGACTTTGTCGCAGGCTGTGACCGCGGTGCGTATGCGAATGGGAAGGTAATACTAATGGCTGATATTGAACAACTCGAGGAGATTTTTGGACGTATCACTGAGGAGTACGAGGAGCCTGTTCCGATCGGAGGTCGGTGTGAGAGTCGGATTTTTTACCGGGTCGAAGACCTTAGCGAGTCGGATTTGAATGCGTGCGCGGAGTACGTGGCTGAACGGATTAAGAATGTCGTTTCGCCATCAAAGCCGCAGCTTTTTCTAAAACTCCCTGGCGGTTATTCCTTCTTTGCGGAGCGTCTCTGCGCTGTTTACTCAGAGCTGTATAATCAGGGCAAGGATGTGCCACTGGAGCAGTACATCGAGAGCAAGATGTCGAATGGTCATGGTGAGAAATACAAGGGATACCACTCGATTTTAGTGACAGATGTTATCACGACGGCCCGGTCGAGCCTTGAGGCCCACACGCGAGCTACGCTGCGGGGTATCCCGGTATTGTGTTGGGCTACCTTGATTGATCGAACGTTTGGTCCCGGTCCAGTGCCCGTTGTATCGGCGTTTACTGGAGCGCCCGTACGAGTTCTTACTCAGATCGGTTAAGCCTTTAGTTAATCGCGCATATCAGCGTGACGGCCCAGATGGCTTACTTAGCGCCTTTTAAGCGGTATAACTTTGCCAGCTCCCACGGCCAACTTTGGGCGGGCATAGCTGGTAGCCGCGGCGGCTATTGAAGGCGTCTCGTCGACTGACTGGTCGTCAAGCAATTCAATTGTTGAGAGGACAGTAGCGCCCTCTTCGCTCAACTCTTCAGCTGGGCGAACGACACGACTTCGCTTGATGAGAAGATCTAACTCGTGATGAGCGGCCTGTCCTGCCTGCACGCGGGCTTTGAGGCTAACTAGTTTTATGGCAAGAGTGCTGGCCTTGATGAAGTCACCCCTTTCTCCAGAGGCGATTAGTTCTCGTTGGAGTTGCACCATCTCGCTTTCGCTCGTGCGCCAGAGAGATTGAAACTCATTACGAAGAGCAAATACATCGTATACGAGCTTCTTAGTGCTAGGAGATTCAGCTGACTCAGTAAGCTTGCGGAGGAGTAAGCTATTCATCTCTCGCCACTCGGCTACCTGAGCAGCCGAAAGCTCCGGCGAGGTTCCCTCGAGTCTTGCAATAGACTGCGATCCTGTATTGTTATAAAGACGGAGAGCTCGACGGCTTTTCTGGATAACAGCTAAGAGGCGCGATCTAAAGGATTCCGATTCCATACTCTACCGTGGTGAAACGTAAGAGACGAAGGTTTACCAGCGCTCGGGAACCAAATCAACCTCTAAATGCGGAACGCTGTCTCAGTTTTATCCCCTAGGACGGAATCACGCAAGGGGTGTCTCAACCCCGGATGAGTTGCTGTGCAGGTCTAGGTTTCGCCAGCGAGCCTTTATTTCGGCGTAAAGAGCCTCAAATGTGCCGTCCTCAATGGCCTTTCGAATCCGGCTCATAAGAGAGAGGTAGTGCGTTAAATTGTGAATGCTCGCCAGCTGGGGCCCCAACATCTCCCCAACTTTAAAGAGGTGGTGGATGTAGGCGCGCGAGTGAGTTCGGCATGCGAAACAGCTGCAGGTGGGGTCAATCGGACTCGGGTCATCCGCACAGCGTGAGTTCTTGATGTTAAAGAATGGAGGGTCATCCTCAACAAAAACTCGCCCGAAGCGTCCCGAACGTGTCGGCATTACGCAGTCAAAGATGTCCACGCCTTGGGAAACCGCTTCAATAATATCTTCAGGGGTGCCTACGCCCATCAGGTATCGAATGTGATCTGATGGAAGTTGTTCAGGATGATAGCTTAACACCTCGTACATGGAGGTCTTGGGCTCCCCCACGCTTAGCCCCCCTATCGCGAATCCATCAAACGGGATCTCTCCTATCTGCTGAGCGGAGGATGTTCGGAGTTCCCGGTGGCATCCACCTTGCGTGATACCGAACATGCACAGCTCGGGATCCGTGCGTGCCGCCAGGGAGCGCTTCGCCCATCGAAGGGTCATATCGAGGGAGCGGCGAAAGGCGTCGTAATCGAGGTCGCTGGCCGGACATTCATCGAGGGCCATGGCGATATCGACCCCCATGGTCTGTTGCACCTCAATTGACTTCTCTGGCGACAAAAACTGCTTGGAGCCATCGAGATGCGAGCGGAACTCAATCCCCTCCTCTGTAATGGTGCGGATACTTTTGAGGCTAAAGACCTGAAATCCACCTGAGTCGCTCAGGATCGGCCCTTTCCATCCGGTGAAGGTGTGAATACCTCCCAGACGGTGAATCCTCTCATGCCCCGGCCGCAGCCATAGGTGGTAGGTATTCACGAGCATGACTGAGGCGCCGCACTCTGCCAGGCGATCAACGTCCACACCCTTGACGGAGGCTCGCGTGCCAACGGGCATGAATTGTGGAGTGTCAAAAGTAGTCGTTCGAGTGCGGAATGTCCCGCGTCGTGCTTTGCCCGTCTGTTTGATAAGCGTGTATCTTGTTGTCATACGATAAACATCCCGTCGCCGTAACTAAGGAAACGATATTGATTGTCGAGAGCTGCCGAGTAGGCCTGGTGAAGAAGCTGCTTTCCTATCAGCGACTCGACTAGAAGCAGATGGGTGGTGCGCGGTTGGTGAAAGTTGGTGATCAACGCGTCGACTAATCGCCACT
>JAFMIS010000130.1 GCA_017853915.1 bacterium | reverse complement strand
AATGCTCCTCGGAGAGTGGTTGCTATGGCGAACAAAAATGGAAAGAAGCGGATACATCCAGCCTCGGTGGCGGTTTTCCCCGGGTCATTTGACCCCCTTACTAATGGTCATGTTGATATCATCGAACGGGCGGTTGCTATCTTTGGGCACGTCGTAGTGGGTGTATTGGATAACCCGGCAAAAAAATCTCTGTTCTCAGAGGAGGAGCGGGTCGCCCTCATCAAAAGGCAGTTCGCTCGATGTCAGGGGCGCGTGTCCGTGGTGAGCTTCTCTGGTCTTCTGGTGGACTTCGTGCAAAGCGTCAAGAGCCGCGTGGTTATTCGGGGGCTTCGAGCGATCTCTGATTTTGATTATGAGGCGCAGATGGCCCTCATCAATAGAAAACTCGTACCAACAGTGGAGACATTCTTTTTGACGGCTCGCGAAGAGCATTCGTATATCAGCTCCTCTGTGGTGAAGCAGGTGGCTTTGTTGGGGGGAGATGTCTCGGTGATGGTCCCCCCGGGGGTAGCGGGGGCGCTCGCAAAAAAAAGGCGGGAAAAGGAAGCTTCTTCCCGAAAAAGGTAGGCGTAAAGCCTGGGCTTCTCGTTTAATCACCTGATATTTAAAAGATTTTACCTGATTTCAATGGCTTGAGTTGTGGCAGCCGGGCGTCTATAATCTGCCGACCCCCAACGCCGGCTCCTCTGGAATTGCCGAGATTGGGTGGCTACCGAGCAATCTTCCTTTGCTTTGAGGGGCTTCCCTCGCTGTGAGGGGCGTATAGGCGTTATCGGTATTCAATTCGGAAGGTATGGTATTATGTCAAAGCAACGAACTCTCTCCATTATTAAGCCTGACGCGACAGCGCGGAATCTTGTTGGCAAGATCTTAGGTCATTTCGAGCAGGCCGGCCTGACGGTCGTCGCGGCTAAGATGATGACCCTTACCCCAGAACAAGCAGGTCAATTTTACATTATTCATAAAGATCGTCCCTTCTACGGCGAGCTGATCGATTACATGTGTTCAGGTCGAGTGCTGGTGTCTGTTCTCGAGGGAGAGGACGCTGTAAACCTCAACCGAACTCTGATGGGAGCGACCGATCCGAAGAAGGCAGCTCCCGGCACAATTCGCGCCCTCTACGCAGAGAGCATAGCTGCGAACGCGGTGCACGGATCTGACAGCGCCGAAAACGCGGCTACAGAGGTGAAGTTCTTCTTCCCTGAGCTCAAGTAGTTCAACCGAGCGACAAAGAGGTGTGTTGTGGTCGATACCAGCAGAGATTTCTTCAATTACAGTTACTCTGAGCTGGTAGAGCTTCTTGAGCGAGACTTCGGCGCAACTAAATTTCGCGCCACCCAGCTATTTGAGTGGGTGTATCGCAAAGGTGTGACTGATTTTGATCAGATGACGAATATTAGCCGTGAGCTTCGAGAGAAGCTCGCCGCTTTTTTCACCTTCCCGAAGGCTAGAATTCACGATCGACGAGTCAGTTCCGATGGTACTCGCAAATACCTCTTTGAAGTAGAGGGGGGAGACCTCGTCGAGTCGGTGATGATCAAACAACCGAATAGGATGACCCTGTGCGTGTCCTCGCAGGTTGGGTGCGCCATGGGTTGTAAGTTCTGTCGAACAGGGACGATGGGACTAAAAAGGAGCCTCTCAACATCCGAGATCCTGCGTCAGGTGAACGGAGTAATCGAGGACGCGAGGAATTTTGGCGACTCGTTCCAGAATATAGTTTTCATGGGAATGGGTGAGCCGCTCCACAATTTTGATGGCGTAACGAGGGCGGTACGGAATCTTACTGATCGCTTCGGATATGGTATGTCGCCGCGCAAAGTCACCGTTTCTACGGTGGGCCTCGTTCCAGCGATTAGACGATTGGCGTCCAGTGATGTGTCGGTGAGTTTGGCGGTTTCGTTGAATGCCACGACTGACGAGGTTCGTTCCAAAGTAATGCCGATTAATGAGCGCTTCAATATCGAGGAGCTACTAGCCGCGGTAAAAGATTTTCCCGTGGGTCCGCGCAAGAAAGTCACCATGGAATACGTCATGCTGGGTGGGCTGAATGATACGGAAGACGACATGCGGCGTCTGGCAAGGCTTATGCGTGGACTACCTGTCAAGGTGAACCTGATTCCCTACAACGACAATGCGGGCCTTGGGTTTAATACTCCAGCGCGTGACTGGGTCTTCACCTGGCAGCGATATCTTAATTCCCAAGGTTTGCAAGCGTTCATACGTTGGTCCAAGGGGGCTGATATTGCGGCGGCGTGTGGACAGCTCGCGACTGAATCCAAGAAAGTCTCGCGTTTCCCCGTCGTTGATCAAGCAGCCGCCTAGCGAAGGACATCGCAGTGTCTGAAATAGAGTTAGTTCGTAATATCCTTCTCGTCCCCAAGGGATTTATCGGGGATCTTGTTCTTACATCTCCCGTCATCGAGGCTATCAAAAGGGATAATCCATCAGCACGGTTGTGTGTGTTGGTAACGCCCAATTTCGCTGAATATATCCGCAGAGACGTACATGTCGATGAGGTTCTGGTCTTTGATCGTCACGGAGAGTTTTCAGGATGGCGCGGTCTGAAGCGTTTTTCCCAAAAAATTCGGGAGAAAAACTTCGCGGTAGCGTATTCGTTCCATCGTTCGCCACGCACGAGTGTGTTGTTAGCGATGGCAGGGATTCCCGAACGAGTTGGGTATACGGATGCTATCGGCGCGTTTTTGTACACTCGTCGGGTGCCACGTACTGCCCGTTGCCATGAAGTAATCCGTAATCTCGAATTAGTTCGCGCTGAACTATCTGAGGATACCAGCCTCGAGCTGGCGCGTCTTCAAAAGGCGGGGCCGACTCCGGTTACTGAGCGGTTTTCACTCCGTGTCCCTGATGTATCACCTGATGAAGTTTCGGTAATCGTTAGTGGCGTGATGGAGTGTCACAAGCCGATCGTGGTGCTGGCACCTGGGAGCGCTTGGGAGACAAAGCGTTGGTCGGCTTCGGGCTATCGGGAGATCGCTCGAGAGATGGTTGCGAGAGGCAATCGGGTGGTTGTGGTTGGCTCGTCGGCGGACCAGGATGTGTGCGCGGAAGTGTGTCAAGACGGAGGGGCGGACGTGATAAACTTGTGCGGCCGCACGACCCTGTTTGAGTTGCTCTTCGTGATAGGAGGGGCTCGGGCAATCGTATGTAATGACAGCGTCGCTCTTCACATCGCGTCCGCGCGCCATACTCCAACTGTGGTTATTTTCTGTGCGACGTCGCCCCTATTTGGTTTTGGACCATGGAAGAATCGAGCCGTCGTGGTAGAAAAGGGAGACCTTTTCTGTAAGCCATGCCGTCGACACGGTTCTCACCGTTGTCCTACGGGCACTATGGCGTGTATGAAGGGAGTGTCGACTGAAATGGTGATGCGGGCTTTTGTTAGTCTCCACGCTGATCATGAGGCTCCGAAAAAAACAGGGTCATTTCAGGTTGTACCGTCGTAGAAAGATATGAGTTTAGTTGTGACACACGAGACGATGTTGAAGCCTTTTGAGGATATTATTCGTGGCCCATACACCATATCAAGCCGTGGCGTGATATCCGATGAACAGGCCACCCGGCTGGTGCAAATCCTCCAGGCAAGTGTCGACGTCCCGAGTAGTGGAGTCTTAGGAGGCCGGGGACAAAAGCTGATTGTGGATATTTCGGGGTTAGACCGAGTATTTGTGAAACGCTACTCACACGGCGGCTTTTTTCGGGCTCTCACGGGAGGACGATTTCTGTGCGTGGGGCCGTGTCGTTCGCAGGGGGAGTTCGAGATGTTGGAGCTCGTTCGAAATCTTGGTGTCAACGCTCCGCGTCCGATTGCGTTCATAAAGAAAGGCTCAACCGTCTTCAGCACCTGGCTTGTGATGGAGGAGTTGGCTGAGGTTGAGTCCTTGGTGGAGCTCCAGAAACAGGAGGGTGAGGAGTTGCACCGGGCCATGGATCGGCTCGCGCTTCAGGTCGGTATCCTGATTAGGCATAAAATACTTCATGTGGATCTGCATCCAGGCAACGTTTTAGTCTCAAAGTCTGGCGAGGTATATGTCGTGGATTTTGACAAGGCGCTACATTTTCGGGGAAACGAGCGTGCTCTCCGGGAGGTTTATTTGCGTCGTTGGAGACGCGCTGTTATTAAACACCAGCTGTCTCCCTTACTATCTGAAATGATGTGTTTGACGTTGCGGAGCAGCGATGAGTGATCATCCGCGCCGTGTCTTAGTCGTGCTGATGGGCTCCCTCGGCGATGTGGTGCGGGGGATGTACATCGTTGACGCTCTGAAGAATGCGGATTCTACTATTCATATTACCTGGCTCGTTGAGCCGGCGTGCGCTGGAATAGTTAAGCTTCATCCTCGAATCGATCGAGTGATCGTTTTTGATCGCTCACGAGGAGCTCGCGGGGTGCTGGCGCTGCGCAGGGAGTTGGCGCGGCAGCCCTTCGATATCACCTTGGATATGCAGCGCCACCTCAAGAGCGGGTTTTTCTCGTTGTTGTCTCGGGCGCCGCGTCGGATAGGATTTCACCGAAAGGATAGCAAGGAATTCAATTGGCTCTTCAATACGGAGCAGATCCCCCCTCGTGGAGAGTCAATTCCTAAGGTTCAGCACTATCTGCTCTTTGTAGCGCAACTCGGCATTCCTCTCCCAGAGGCGCTTAGCTCGGGGTTGGAACAGTTATCTCTAGATTCTATCTCTGCTCCTTGGAGGGAGGAGCTCCCCAAGGATTACATCGCCTTAATACTTGGATCGTCATGGGACTCCAAAGATTGGCCGGAGGAGGGGTATCGGGAACTTATTGAACGTCTAGGTGGTCGCAACGTGGTCTTGGTCTCTGATAAGACGAAGGTAGAGCTCGCGAGCCGACTTGAGTCGATCAACGGTGGAGCACGGGTTATAAATCTCGCCGGAAAGACCACTCTTCGGGAGTTGGTGGCCATCATTCATGGCGCTGTCAGCTGTGTGGGACCGGACTCCGGACCAGCGCACATAGCAGGGGCGGTAGGGACTAGACATGTAACTCTCTTTGGGCCAACGCCTTCGGTACGTAACTCGCCGCGGGGTAGCGAGGACCTTTCAATATCGATGGATGTGGGATGCGCGCCATGTAAGCGCAGGAAGTGTCCGGGTCTTGGTAAGGTTTGTATGAAGCTTGTTCACCCGAGTGCTGTGCTTGAAAGGATTCAAGGGCCACTGTAACGTGAGCCAAGCCTACGGGTAAGTTGTCCAAATAAGGGGGTATTTTATTGTTTTGGATGTCTATGCTCGGGTAGCGCCTTTATCATCCTCTTGCTATAACAACTTCATGAAAATAGTTAGCAAAGAGGAACTTCTCGCTACATTAGACGCCGTTGCCTCGACCCCCATTTTGGTAGTTGGGGACGTCATTCTCGACCGCTACATCTGGGGGCGGGTTGAGCGTATCTCGCCTGAGGCTCCTGTCCCTGTGGTAGAGGTCGTTCGAATGGAGGACCGCTTAGGAGGTGCCGGCAACGTAGTGCGGAACCTCGCTACTATAGGGGCCAAGCCAATGATGTGTGGCGTAGTAGGCGCTGATGAAGATGGTGCCTCTGTACTCAGACTCCTGGATGAGATCGGGGCTGACCGCAATGGTTTGTTAATCGATTCGGACCGGCCTACCGTCCTCAAGACTCGGATCATCGCGCATACTCAGCAGATCGCCCGCATCGATCGTGAAAAGAAGGATGACCTAACGCCGAGCCTGTCGACTAAGCTTTCTGCCACGTTAGATAGCGCCATTGATGGTTCACGAGCGGTAATACTATCCGATTACGGTAAGGGAGCCGTTTCGGAGGGCGTTTTGCATACTTTGACGCAGGCCTATGGCTGCGGCCGTCTCAGTGTAAAATCACGCCCGCTCTTTGTTGATCCACACCCGAGAAATTATGAGCGGTATCGAGGGATGAGCGTGGCCAAGCCTAATAGAAAAGAGGCTGAGGCCGCATCTGGAAGGAAGATTGAATCGATTGAAGACGCCTTTTCGGCGTGTGAGGCCCTCATAAAGAAATGGAACTCAGATGTCATGGTGATCACGCTGGGAGAGGGTGGAATGGTGGTTCGAGAAGCTGGCAGTAAAGAGGGGCTTCACCTTGAGACAACGGCGCAAGAGGTTTTTGATGTGAGTGGAGCTGGAGATACAGTAACGGCTGTTTTCACGGCGGTGCTTGCGGTTGGGGCTTCGCCGGTGACAGCGGGTGTATTAGCGAATATCGCCGCTGGCATCGTGGTCTCTGAAGTCGGAACCGCGGCGATAAACCTCGCTCGTTTACGTGAACACGTATCTCAGTGGAGCGTCTAACTCGTATGTCAGAACCTCAAAGCGGCGCAGGTGTTAAAAGCATGACCGGGTTCGCCCGCGTGGCAGCGAGCATGGCCACGGCTGATATTGAGCTTGAGGTGCGATCAGTCAATAACCGATTCTTGGAGGTCAATTGTCGTGGGCCGCGCGGACTCCTTCCGTTAGAGCGCGATATTAAATCCCTTATTCAGAGAAGTCACCGCCGAGGACGAATTGATCTTTCACTTTCCTACCGAGCGCGTTCAAGTGATGAGCGAGACCTTACTGGGGGATGGGAAAAAATTGACGCAGCGGTGTCAGCTTATGCGGCGGCGTGCAAGCGATATGGCGTGCGAGGTGATGGATTACCCCAGTTTCTCGGTTCGCTGGTGTTGCGCGAGGGGACTATAGGGGATGATGGAAGCGTGCTCTCGGAGGACGAAGTAAAAACTATCCTGGGGCTCGTTTCTCGAGCGAGTGAGGAGTTGTTGAGGGCTCGTCTCGTTGAGGGGCTGGCCCTCGTCGCTGATATGAGAGGAAGAGTCTCTACGCTCGAGCGGATACGTTCAGAGATCGCCAGTCGAATGACGGGAGCTTCGAATCGGCTTCGGGAGCGGATGAGTGAACGACTCAAAATGTTGGCGCCTGATGTTGTAGTGGATCCGGAGCGTCTTGCAACCGAGGTGGCGCTGATGGCTGACCGAGTGGATGTCAGCG
>JAFMIS010000129.1 GCA_017853915.1 bacterium | reverse complement strand
CTTCAGCTCAGTCGAGACCTCCGCGTTAGGAACGATCTCCTCCACATCGACGAGCATGAAGTCATCTTCTCGCACGAACTTTTTGATCTTAGCGCGGCATTTGCCCTCGACTAGAACCTTGATGGGACCATCGGCGAGACGAATTAGTTGGACTACCTCACCCAAGGTTCCTATCGTGTAGATATCCTTAGGCCCGGGGTTACTCGTCCGAGCGTCTTTTTGAGCGGCTAGGAAGATGTACTTGTTTTCGCGCTGCGACTCTTCAATCGCGCGTACGCTTTTCTCTCTCCCCACAAAAAGAGGAACCACCTGCTGCGGAAAAACGACTAATTCTCGGAGGGGCAGGAGGGGGATTGGGTTTGTAATCGGTGGCTTCATTGTGTCTCTCAGAACGTTAGGGTAGCAATTTTAACCTAACTCACTCAGGCCGCTTTCCGAAGCGATTCTCGCATATCTGCGACAATGTTTCGGATCATACCCAAGCGAGCATAACCATTTGTTTTCACTGTCTTAGCGACAGTCAATAGCGAGGATGTTACACCCCATCTATCCCTAAGATGCTAGTCGAGTGATAAAAAAATCACAATAAATAGTAATGTGAGGCAAAGATTTCTTTGCTGAGGCAACACCACTCAAACGCGGTTTAAAAAGCTTGCTTGGTGGGGAAATTAGGCGGACTCGGCATGCTGATACACAACCAGCGGCTTCTCACCTTTCACAACCGTATCCTCCGAGACGATAATCTCCTTGATATCCGGCTCTGAGGGCACATCGTACATCACCTCTAGCATAATGGACTCAAGTATCGCTCTCAGACCGCGCGCCCCGGCTTTACGCTCGATCGCCTGCTTCGCGACCGCTAACAGGGCGCCCTCAGTAAAGCGCAACTGAACATTTTCCATCTCGAAGAGCTTCTTGTACTGCTTGGTGAGGGCGTTCTTGGGGTCTACTAAGATCTTGATTAAAGCGCCCTCATCCAGATCATCGAGGACCGCGATCATCGGCAAACGACCAATAAACTCGGGAATCAACCCAAATCTTAACAGATCCTCCGGTTGAACCAGGCTCAACAGAGAACGCTTCTCCTCTTTCTTTATCCGCTCAATATCTCGTTGACCCTTCGAGTGAGCTCCAAAACCAAGCTTCTTTTCTCCCACCCGCCGACGAATGATATCTTCGAGCCCTACAAACGCGCCTCCGCAAATGAAGAGGATGTTGCTCGTATCAACCTGCAAAAACTCCTGTTGAGGATGCTTGCGTCCACCCTTTGGAGGAACGCTCGCTACGGTCCCCTCCAACATCTTTAGTAACGCCTGCTGAACCCCCTCTCCCGACACATCTCGTGTAATCGATGGGTTCTCAGATTTCCTGGAGATCTTGTCGATTTCATCGATGTACACAATGCCTCGTTGAGCCTTGTCGACATCGTAATCGGCGTTCTGAAGAAGGTTGAGAATTATGTTCTCTACATCCTCTCCCACATAGCCTGCCTCGGTAAGAGTCGTTGCGTCAGTGATCGTAAAGGGAACCTGAAGAATGCGCGCTAACGTCTGTGCCAAGAGAGTCTTTCCAGTGCCGGTTGGACCGATCAAGAGAATATTGGACTTCGCAATCTCGACTTCGCCTGAAGTTGTCTTTGCTTCGAGAC
This sequence comes from bacterium, assembly GCA_017853915.1. Classification (GTDB taxonomy): domain Bacteria; phylum Bdellovibrionota_C; class UBA2361; order UBA2361; family OMII01; genus OMII01. The sequence goes on along the minus strand of JAFMIS010000129.1, from coordinate 5,431 downwards.
GTTTGTAATGGTTATGCACCGCGACTGACAAAGCCTTTTTAGCGAACTCCTGACCCACGACATACTGATCAAGGAATGATTTAATCTCCTTCGGCTTCGGTACCCGCGACGTTGTGGGAGCGACCGCCTCCGAGTCAACCTCCTCAGCGATAATGTCATTACACAGCTCGATGCACTCATCGCATATGTACACTGACGGGCCAGCTATGAGCTTTCGCACCTCTTCCTGAGAACGGTTGCAAAAGGAGCAGACCAGGGTGTGTCGATTCTTATCGTTTGACTTGCTCACCTTGATATCCTCCCATCCCCGCTATAGCCACTTCGAACCAGACACACGTCGTATCCTAATTCAGTTACGCCTTCTTCTCTTCGCCACTTCGTTTTTCGAACACCGCGTCGATCAAACCGTACTCCTTGGCTTGCTCTGATGTCATAAAGAAATCGCGATCACTGTCTTCCTCGATCTGCTTCAGTGGTCGTCCCGTGTGATGGGCTAGAATCTGATTCAGCTCCTGCTTGATCCGCAACATCTCTCGAGCGTGAATCTCCACATCCGACGCCTGACCACTAAATCCCCCTAATGGCTGATGTATCATGATACGTGAGTGGGGTAGCGCCGAACGCTTCCCGTGAGCACCACCAGCGAGCAAGACCGCTCCCATACTCGCGGCCTGCCCCACACAAACTGTGGCAACATCTGGTTTGATGTATTGCATCGTGTCGTAAATCGCCATGCCCGCCGTCACAACGCCGCCAGGACTATTAATATAGAGGAAGATATCTTTTTCCGGGTCCTCACTCTCAAGGAACAGGAGCTGCGCGATTATGAGATTCGCGACTACATCGTTCACTTCAGTGCCAAGAAAAATTATGCGCTCCTTCAGGAGGCGAGAATATATATCGTACGAACGTTCACCACGCCCTGTCTGCTCGATAACAAAAGGAATGTAAGCCATGATTTCACCTCTACGCTCGGACATATGAGCGATTTTTATAACCCTAGTACCTTCAAGCCCGCTAGACAACAAGAGACTACCGAGAAACACCCATGGAGGGGGTGCTTGCCGCACATCTCAACAAGCGAAAAGCTGGACTCTCTAAAAAGACACTCTTACTCGAGGACTACCGTAGTCGTAATAGGTCACCTAAACCACCCATCCGCTCCCACGTCGCCAGGTCGAAGCTACCAAAAAGCGTTCAAGCTAAGCAACACAACTCTTTAGTTCAGAGAATGATGGTGTGCGATGACGCTCGTCATCGAAATTGCTAGGACGGCTACTCCGTCCCCCTCTCGTGACCCTAAGACCTTACGCACACTGCCGCGCACCCACCCTACTCGCTCCGGAAAACGATTCAGAGTCTATGTTCCTAGATATTTTGAGAGCAAAACACCGGGCAGTGTACTTTTACTTTTTAGCTTCTTCCGGCTTGACAAAGTCGACCTTTGTCTTGGCCATTAAGAAATCCAGAATCTTCGTCCGCCGTACTTCTAAAAGGAAGGACATAATTCGGGATTTATCGAGAAGGGCTTTCTTCGCGGCTTCGACAGTGGTTCCATTTTGATTCGCCACTTTCTCGATCATCGCTTCTCGATCCGAATCCTCGACCTTGATCTCCTCCTGCGAGCCGATCCTGTCTATTATAATGGCGCTTCGGATTCGATTCGTCGCGACCTCCTCAAATTGCGGACGGAATAGGCTTACGTCGATCGACTCAGGTTGTGCGCCTTTACCCGCAAACCCATACCGAGCAACGAGGCCTCGTATCTCATCGTCCACGAGAGAAGACGGCACTTTGAAGGGATTCTCCTTGATGAGCAGGTTTAGCAATTCACTCTGGCTCTCTCCGCGCGCGTCATCCTCAGCTTCTTGAATAAGCTGCTCTTTGACCTTGGCACGCAAGGCATCCATCGTTTCGACCCCCATCCCCAATGACTTAGCGAAAGCGTCATCGAGAGTGGGCAACGTCTTGCTATACAGACCGTGCAGATTCCCGCGGTATGTTAGCTTTTTACCCCGCAGGTTCTCGTTGGGATGATCCTCTTTAGCCACAATCGTCACGTCTTTGGACTCGCCGATTGAAAGGCCAACAAACTGCTCCTCGGCCTCTTTTGAAAGCCTTCCTAAACCGAGCTGATCAACAAAAGGCTCTGGTCTCGAAAACTCCCCTTCTTCTATCTGAACAGAAACGGAAAGCGCCGCGACATCATCCAGAGCTGCTTGAGTGCGTCCCTCGATGGGCTTCAACTCCGCCCGTGATTCCGATATGCGGCTAATCGCTTCCTCGACATCCTTATCAACGATGGTCTTCTTACCTACCTTGATCGATCTATTTAAATAGTTAGAGATCGCCGGCTGAGGATACAACTCAACGACAGCCGTAAACTCCAAGTCCTTCGCGATCTCCATGTCCTTGAGATCTATTTGAGGTTGCCCTACCGTGTCGAGCTTGTGCTCCTCAAACGCGCTCCGTAAACCCTCATTGATTAACTTGTTGGTGATATCGAACTTGATTCGATCGCCCATGAGGCGCTCGACCATCTTGCGTGGAACCTTGCCCGGTCGGAATCCGTCCAGTCGAGCAGTGCGGCCAACCTGCTTCACAGAGTCCTCGTATTCCTTGACGACACGACTCTTTCCAACAACCACGGTAATCTTTTTGGTTACCTCATCAATATCCTGAACTGAAGATTGAAAATCCATTTTCCTACTCCGATCGACCTTTCGCCGACCACAACTATATACATCATTCTTTCCTCCCCTAGTTTTTTAGGGAGAGGGGGCCCATAAGACCGCTCCAAAACAACCCTTTTTATCACAGTGACAACCCAAAATACACCCAGAGGCCACGGATGCCGCAGCCCAAGACGTTATTCTTTTATGACACGAGTTACCCAACGATATCGAGGCGTTACGCACTTGAGGGTGTCGCATGAGCGCATCAACGCGACGAGTTCTGAATTGGGCTCTTGGTCTGCACCTAGTGCCGAGCCTCGATTGATCACCCCGCTGGTCGTTGCTTCCCTGTTTTCAATTATATATCCTCCCCCGCGCACAATTGAGTAAGTGAGCCCAACGTACTCTCCATGAGAGCTAACAACGGAGGGGTGGCTCTCAAGATTGCAGCCCTGCGCGGGGGTGGTGGAATTGGCAGACACGCCAGACTTAGGATCTGGTGCCGCAAGGTTTGGGGGTTCAAGTCCCCCCTCCCGCATTCTTTTGTCAAATACCTACGTTGAATCCGGCGCCGGGGGCCCTGTAGCTCTCTCTCCTCTAACTAAAGCACCAGAGCATAGGGAGCCGTATCGCGAGGCTTGATGTTGATGAAAAGTTTTTACGGTTTACGACTATCGGCTCTCTTAGTCGCGCTTCTCTGTACTGGATGCTTACCCCCCTCCCTCCACAGCCAGGATACCGTAACGAGACTATGCCGTGAGAACACTCCCTCTGCGCCCCTATCCGATTTCATCACTAGCTCACAGAACTTGCTTCAATCATTTGAACAGAACTCTACTCACGTGCGACGTGAAGCTCTGGCGGCTCTGCAACACATCCGATCGCTGACGGACACCCGTCCACCTGAAAATGATGTGCTCGTATGGCAACAGGGCGATATATTCCCATCAGTGTGGCTTCGTCCGACCGGAGGCTCAGCATCTCTCATTCGTCTTGATCCATACATACGAGGCAATAATTTTGAGAGCCTCTCTCGCATTATCATCTCCCCTTCATCATTAAAGATCGGGGTTATTGCTCGACGGAGAGGCACCTCGGCGAACGCACTACTGATAATTCAAAACCCATCTCTGGCCAGCTCGATCTTCGATCTAGACGCGTATGATGCCGCCTGGCTTGGTGATGAGGACCTGCTCGTATCAACGCGAGAAAAAGAGCTCCCCCACAGTATTTTCCATATAGGCGGCGATTCTAAACCTTTTTTACTAGCTCAGGCGCACAGCAATGCTGAGGCCCTGCTCCTGCATCAATCGCGCGACGGAGCGAGCGTGTTTGTGGAGCACTCCCTTCCTCATGCTGTATCGATTGATCTTGTAAGTGCTCAACATCCACGACAGCTCAATCGCCTCATTGATTCTGACCTTCCTGGTAGCTCCTGTGTACTATTCAAACAAAAACCGCTGTGCCTATCGTTCCGAAACCATGCTGGCGGGCAACTTGTGCAATTTCTTTCAATACAACCCCTGCGGAAAAAGATACTTGATTCAGGCTCATCGGAAGCTCCCTATGTCGATATCGATGCTTCTGAGAACATCGCGGTTGGGATCATATCCCATGGAACTTCCTCTGAGGCGAGAATCTTTGAAGAGGGTTCTCCTTCAATGAGATCTATACATCCTCTAGGTCCCACTACGACTCTTTCCGCCCGAAAGGTTCGAAATTTTGAGAACGCACTGATGCTCAGAGCGGAGTCGTTTCTATCTTCGCCGTACGTGCGCCCCCTGAGGGAGATCAGCGCCTCAACCAAGCCTCTAGCCTCGCCTATTTTAAACCTGTGTGATGGATGCTCAGAAAGCGCTCTCGTGGCCCGCTCGAAAGACGGCACCGCAATACCCATCTCTCTGGTCTCACCTAAGAATCCGCTCGGTGTAATTGTTCAAGTCTACGGAGCCTATGGAGTTCCCTCCTATGCCACGTACTCTCCCGCCACTATCTCTTTGCTTGCTCATGGAATCGCGGTAGCAATCGCTCACATCAGAGGCGGTGGCGAACTCGGCCCATCATGGCATACACAGACGCTCGGCGAGAAAAAAGTGTTGTCTGTTGATGACATCCGAGCCGCCACAACACATCTGCAACACGTCTTACGCCTCTCGTCGCAGCAAACGATCCTCTCTGGTAGGAGTGCTGGAGCACTACTCGTAAGCACCGCGGCATTCACCACTCCAGGTTTGTGCGGCTCGCTGATATTAGATGCGCCCCTCCTTGATCTCGCTCGTATAATATCAGACCCCTCACTGCCACTATACGAGAGGGAGGTATACGAGTGGGGTTCGATTGAACATGCGCCTCTTGTCCTCAAGGACCCGTTGCCCCGTGCGCTGCCTCCACTAAACATGGTACTCCATGTACCCCTGCAGGATGAGCTTATTCCGCCCGAGACGACACTAGGCTGGGCTCATCGGGCTTTGTGCGCACTCCACCCTTCATCCGTTTTCTTGGTTTATATCTCTAAAACGTCCGGACACGCGGGCCCTTCTTCCCGAGCCGACCAGGACGAGTGGAGCTCGCTGGCGGAGGTGTTTGCGCGAACAGTTATTTCGCGTCCTACCACCGAATGATGAGCCCCGTAGTTGTCATGAAATCGTGCAGAGAACAACGAATGATTTGTCAGGGAGGGTGCAACTCCGCATGCGCCTAACCCGCATATTTCATGAAACTGCGTCGCGAGAGCGGCGAGAATGGTGATTTTTCGG
>JAFMIS010000128.1 GCA_017853915.1 bacterium | reverse complement strand
TGAGAACGGCTTTGTAACAACTCCGACCGTCAAACATCCGAGACTCTTGGCGACCTCCGCGACAACAGAAGCTCCGTAGGTTCCCGTTCCACCACCCATACCGGCGGTGATGAAAACCATGTCGGCACCCTCAAGCGCCTTACGAATCGATTCAACGCTCTCACGAGCGGCCGCGCGCCCAACCTCTGGATCAGCTCCAGCTCCAAGACCCTTGGTGATATCATCACCAAGACGAATCTTATTCGTGGTGAGCGACGACAAGAGAGCCTGCGCGTCAGTGTTGGCGGCGAAGAACTCAACTCCGCTCAAACCACTTCGGATCATGTTATTGACCGCGTTCAATCCGCCGCCACCGATTCCGAAGACCTTAATATTTGCGTTACTCGCTTGAAGAAGCTTGCCAGTTACATCATTCATGCCGCTACCCTCCGCACTACCATGAAAATCAAAATTGAGCTGTTGACCGTCCGACACTCTACCATTCACTCCACAAAAACCGAACAAAAAGTGATATCCGATTATCCGGATTTCATTTTTTTCGGAACCGCGCAACCTTAGGGTCAGAGCATCTGGTTCAGAGCCGCGTCATTATTGCCCGTTGGGAATAAAAGTAAAGAGATACAAAAGGTGTTTTCTCCCGAAGTTCTCGACCCGCTGGCCGAGACTTCTGAGAGGCCCCGAAAATACGGGGCCTCAGCCATCACTTCAATATGTTATCCCCACCTAGACCAAAGGACCACTCTCTCAACAGAAAAAATCTGCCCTAAAAATGCTCGGTAAACCATCCAACAACCCTACGGACGGTGTTTCCGACCGCCCCTCGGCCCGACCGGCCTTTCGGCAACGCCGCTTGGGTCGCTCCATGCTGCACCAGACCAACAGCCGCGGCGTATTCCGGGCCCTTCACGAGCTCTTGAAGCCCGCCTACCGACGCTGGCGCGCCAACCCGAACCGGGAGGTTAAACACCCCCTCAGCTACCTGCGCGATTCCGGGTAAATTCGCCGTTCCACCGGTGATAACCACACCGCTATTGAGCAGATCTTGGCATCCCGACTTGACGATCTCCTTTTGAACGAGATTGAGAATCTCAGACACTCGAGGTTCAATTATCTCGGCCAAGACTAACTTTGAGAGAACCCTCGGAGCCCTACCTCCAACAGACGGGACCTCAATGATATCAGCCCGATTAACCCCGGCCGTTATCGCCGATCCGTACTCACATTTAATTCGCTCGGCGGCAACAAGCGGAGTCCGCAACCCGGCCGCGATGTCGTTGGTAATATGGTTTCCACCCACCGCCAAGACCGATGTCACTTTGACAGCTCCGGCGTGGAAGATAGAGAGGCTGCAGGTTCCCCCACCGATGTCGAGAAGCAACACCCCCAACTCCTGCTCCTCTTGAGAAAGCGCTGAGCGGGCCGAAGCGATCGGCGCAGCAACGATATCTTGAACCGCTAATCCGCATCGATTAGCGCATTTGACGATATTCTGCGCGCTCGCGATAGCGCCCGTGATGATATGGACCCGGGCCTCCAGACGGACTCCAGAGATACCGATCGGATCACGCACACCATCCTGCTCATCAATAACAAATTCCTGCGGCAAAACATGCACAATTTCGCGATCCAGCGGCACAGCCACGGCTTTGGCGGCGTCAATCACCCTCTCGATATCGAGCGCGGATACCTCCTGGTTCTTTATCGCCACGATTCCATGACTGTTCTGGGAACGAAGATGACTTCCGGATATCGTCGCGACAACACTTCCGACCTCACAGCCTGCCATGGTCTCGGCCTGAGCAACGGCCCGCGCGATCGCATTGACCGTGCCCTCTATGTTGACAACGACGCCCTTTCGCAAGCCGCGCGATGGGCTCGACCCGACCCCGATAATATCAACGACCCCGTCAGGTTTACGCTCTCCAACCACAACTTTAATGGTGGACGTTCCGATATCGAGGCCAGCGATTATGGATGAAGGAGTAGGCATGAAAACACCTAAAAAAATACCAACGACGTAAGGTTAAACAGAGTTTGAGACTCTCGCAAGATGTTTTAAGTAGCCTAAAGTTACTTTACTTCTGTGCCCTGGGATGACTGCTGCTCGGCCTCTGGAGCGGCCGGCCGGAACTTGACCACTCCTACCCGATCAAAGGCCAGATCGATCTTCTGGATATCAGCAAACCGATCCTGAAGACGCAGCAATACCTGCGCGCACCGTTGACCCTGCTCAGCAAGAGGAACCTTGGCGTCTTGCCCAGCCCCAAAAACAACCGGGAATGCGAGCCCCCGGAAGTAAACAGAGAAATCCCCCTGGTCGAGGAACTCCAGGGCCTGGATCGGACGTCGAACCTCTCGCTCCAGTACCCCGAGAAGATGAGACGCGGCTGCCAGCTGCCCCCGAACCACGTCCGGGGATGTGCTCCGTGACGCCAATCCGTGCACTGCTATGAGATTCTGAGAATACCCTTTAGCAGCCGGGTCTCCGACTGGAGCGATGAACGACCCCCCACGATCAATGACCCACTGAGCGTTATCAACCGTAGCACGATACGTGGGAGTTCGTTCCTTGATAGAGAGGACAAAACATCCCCAGCTCGCTCCACGCGAGCCCTCACACTCAGAGATTGAAACACTCTGCACCCACGGATTCTGCTCCAAACGGCTCTGAATATCAGTCGAGTGCAACTTCCACCACAAAACCGACTGATCAAGGGGAAGAACACGCTCTACCTCCGCGCGCGACAACACCGACAGGCCCTCGATACGAACCTCTTTGTCATGCCATACAGAGCTGGAGCGGCTCGAAAGGTTTTCGACAAGTTTTTTCGCGCCGATTGGGTTATCCAGTACGTGAAGGGTTACCACCCCCGCCGTAACCAAAAGTGTGAATAAAATTCGCATACCCCTCACTATAGCGATATTTATGACGTACGCCGAGGGTAAAAAAAGTGTCAATTCGGAACACTCTTGCGCGCCACAACCCTACTTCCACATCCTGACTTCAGGTTCGAGAAAAACCCCGAGGCGGTCACGCGCCTGGTGCTGACACATCTCGATAAGTCGGGCGACGTCTGAAGCACTCGCCTTCTTTTCTGGATTCACTATCCAATTGGCGTGCATTGGTGACACTATTGCTCCACCAATCGAGGCACCTTTCAGTCCGGCATCCTCGAGAACACGCCCTGCCGACATCTCAGGACTCGGATTCTTGAACACCGATCCCGCGGATGGCACGGTGAGGGGTTGCGTGCTCCGTCGGTACGTCAGATTTTCCGTGCATCTTCTCGATATCTCGGCTCGGTCTCCCTCCACGAGTTGAAATTTCGCCGCGGTCACCACGACTCCCGCCGGTAACCCCGAAGATCGATACTTCCATGGGAGCTCATCCCTGCGCCACGTAACCAATTCCCCATCAGGAAGAACTCCCGTGACACTCACGAGCCGGTCGGCGATCTCGCCTCGATGAGCGCCAGCATTCATAAAAACCGAGCCGCCCAGGGACGCCGGTATGCCAGCAGCGAACTCAAGACCTGAAAAACCTTGATCAGATACCTGTCGAGCAAGAGCCATCAAAGGGGCCGCTCCTCCTACGAGCCACTCACCTTGAGCCGAACACTCCACCCCCTTAAAAGCCGAGCCCAACCGGAGGACCCAACCTGCGAGCCCAGCGTCGGCAACAAGAAGGTTACTGCCATGCCCGAGCACGTACATCCTCTGCTCCTCGGACGAGAGTAGCCGCATAACCGCTTGCAATTCAGCGACACTTTCAACAGTTACCAGGTACTGAATGGGGCCCCCGACACTCAAGGTTGTCACACCTGAAGCGGGCACACCCTCCCTCAGGCGGCCATTCACGCTCGCAAAAACTGCTTTTACCAAGGATGCACCACCCCCAGCAGGAGCCGCGTTATTTTCCACCTGATACGACCTTAAGAATAGGAGCCTCACCAGATAGCGGAGCCCCGGCTTGCCACGAGCCTCGATCGAGCTCCGCAAGTATTTTTTCCGGCAGAGCTCCCACCGACCCCGCGCCCAGGCACACAACGAAGTCCCCTGAAGTTAATTGAGGCGCGAGTTTGGCCGGCACCTCATCCACCACCGGGATAAATTCCTTGTTCGCATGTTGAATCTCCTGCAAGAGCGTCTCTCCTGATACCCCCACTATCGGCTCCTCACTCGCCGCGTATACCTCAGAGAGAATCAACCGATCAGCATCTCCAAACGCCGACAGATATTGGCTCCAACACAACTGCGTACGGGTGTAACGATGCGGTTGGAAGATGACAAATAGGCGCTGCAGAGAGGAGCCGAAGCAATCACGCACGGCTGCCAGGGTCGCTTTTATCTCCGTTGGATGATGCCCGTAATCATTCATGACGGTAATCCCTCGCGCGCTACCGACCACCTCGAGTCGTCGTTTTACGCCACCAAAAGCAGCCAACGATTCGCGGATTGTTTCGATTGACACACCAAATTCGAGCCCCACTCCGATCGCTGCCAAGCAGTTCTGAACCAGATGGCGACCTAACATCGGCAAACGGAATCGGCCCAGATGAGCTCCATGATACAAAACTCCAAACTGCATACCCTCGGGAGTAGCCTTGATATCGGTAGCGGTGAGGGCTGCGTCTGAAGAAAAGCCATAGGTTAAGACACGCCGCTTGCATTCACGCGCGATCTGCCGCACAACCGGGTCATCAACACACAAAATCGCTAATCCATAGAAGGGAACTGAGTCAACAAACCGCTTAAAGGAATCTTCGAGATCCTTGCGGGACCGATAGGCATTCATATGCTCATCATCGATGTTGGTCACTATCGCCACCGTGGGCTTGAGCAACAGAAAGCTTCGATCGCTCTCGTCAGTCTCGGCCACCAAATACTCCCCCTGCCCGAGCCGCGCTCCCGAGCCCAAGGATTTTACCTGTCCACCAATGACCACTGTTGGATCCAGTTTGGCTGCGTCAAGAATCGCTGCCGTCATGCTCGTGGTAGTGGTTTTGCCATGAGAACCGGCTACTCCGACTCCAAACTTAAGGCGCATAAGCTCAGCCAGGACCTCAGCGCGCCTTACGATCGGAAGCTTGCGACGCTTTGCCTCCCGCATCTCCGGATTAGTCGTAGTCACAGCCGACGAGTACACAACAAGAGATGCTGACTCAGGAATATTACCAGCCGCATGGCCGATCGCTATCGACGCACCAAGGTCCCTTAAACGGCAACACACATCACTATTCTTAATATCCGACCCCGACACCTTAAAGCCGGACGTCAAAAGGATCTCCGCCAAACCGGACATTCCGGATCCACCGATACCGATGAAATGAAAATGCAACCGCGGGTTATACATACCCCTATCATTCTCCTAAGATTAGGCTGACACCACCATGCGGCCCGGCGCCATAAAAGGCCTTGATAAACCGCCTCTACCCGCGGTATCACCCAGAGGTATCATACTCCGCTGGAGCATGGAACATCGAGACGAGTCCTACGCCCAAAAATTCGATGTTCGGAGGACCTGTGTGGGACTTAGACGCACTGCTTCAAGCACATACGAGCGAACAACCGAGACATGTATCATGGCATCCGCGTTACGAAATCATACTGACGTCACTCCACCCCACCTGCGCTACTCATTCAAACCCCCGCTCGGATCGAGCCATCACTGGGCCCTTTCACAGCTTTCTCAGGGCGCTCGGCACAAGAGGATTCTCGACGTGGGCCCGGGAATCGGCTGGCTTGGGGAAAGCCTCAAGACTCAACAACCTGACTCCTTGGTTACAGTGGAGATCGACCGACGGGCACATGACCACCTCAGGAACCACTACCAGGAGGTCTATACCGACCTGGAAGAACTCCAAGGACGTACGTTCGATGTCATCGCTGCTTTAGATTTGCTCGAACACCTTCCGAATCCCGCCGAATATCTTGCAAAGCTGCGCAGCATGCTGGCGCCCGGAGGCGTCATACTAGTCTCCGTTCCAAACATTGCCCACTGGAGCGTGCGTATACCGCTCTTCCTGTGGGGCTCATTCCGATACTCTGAGATCGGAATCCTTGATCACTCCCACCTTCGTTTCTTCTGTCGCAGCTCGTTTCGAGAATTATGCCGCTCTCTGCCCGACGCAAGGCTTGCGCAGCTCTCGGTAAGTATTGAGCCCGCTGAGCTGGTCTTACCCTTATGGGTGTCAAAAAGCTTCTTCTTTCGATGGTCATTGCCCATACGGTATTGGCTCGCTCAGCGAATGCCTGGATTGCTGGGCTATCAGCATCTTGCACGGATCGAATCGACTATCTGAGGCAGAGAGCACTCGAGGAAAAGACCATTCAGATGAGCTCTCTCGGCCCCTCCTCAACCACCTGCAAAAAATGACAATTCGGGCGAAAATAGAGTTGGTAACGGTTGGTTGCCTTTCATCTCAAGAACCTGTCATTATCAGGTGCTCGAATGTGCGTTGGCTAGGTCTCACCCATGAATATAAGTTTCTCAGAGATAGTAGTCGTCCTCCTGGTGGCCCTATTACTGTTCGGCCCGGAACAGCTACCCTCTATCGCGCGCCAACTGGGCAAGCTCGCCGCTGATCTCCGCAAAGGAACAAACGCCGTCCGACGGGAATTCTATAACTCTGTCTACCAGCCCGCCCAAGAGGTACGCAGGGACTTGCAGGCTCACGGGCAACACCTCCGATCCCTGCGCGCAGAGGTACTTGCACCCCCGATCCCACCAGCCTCCCAAGAGCAGTCGAAGGACACCCCCGACACACCGCGGACGGAGTTCGCTCCGGGAACTCCCGAGGGAGACTCACTGTGACCCTCCCTGTGGAACATCAGGAGTGCACTATGGGCCTGATGGAGCACCTTCGGGAGCTTCGAAAGCGGCTTTTTTACTCACTGATCGCGATCGGCATGGGGGCTGTGGTTGCATATTGGTACTCAACTGAGATGTTCGCGTTGTTATGCGCTCCGTATTTCCAAGCATTCGGTAACAGCCCCTTGATCGGCACGGGCCCAGCTGAGGCGTGGCTCCTTAAAATTAAGGTCGCTGTCTTTGCGGGGTGTATTCTGACTTCGCCCTTTATATTTTATCAACTGTGGCTCTTTGTTGCACCCGGTGCA
>JAFMIS010000127.1 GCA_017853915.1 bacterium | reverse complement strand
TACCATGTACCCCGACCATCCGACGGCGACAGTCGAAGCTCCGAACAGATACTCAAGAACGAGATCCCAACCGATGATCCACGCGATCAATTGGCCCAGCGTAGCGTAAGCATAGGTATAGGCGCTCCCCGAAATCGGTATCATCGCCGCCAACTCGGCGTAACACAGCGCGGCAAAGGCGCACGCGATTCCCGATATGATAAAGGAAATAACGATAGCCGGCCCGGCGTACTGCGCCGCAGCCTGTCCGGTCAGGACAAATATACCGGCGCCAATAATTCCGCCGATGCCGAGCAAGACGAGATTAAGACCTGTTAACGAACGAGCCAGACCGTGCCCACGGTCCTCGACTTCAGCCTGGATCTGAGAGAGAGGTTTTCGAGCGAAGATACTAAAAAGCATAGGCGTCTACCGTTGAAATATACCCCTCTCAACCACTGGGGAATTGCCCTGAGCATAGCCGTTTTTGACTCTCCCGCAATCAGGGAATGTGGTACTCTAAGGATGGTATCGCTAACCTTTCCCAAAACCATGCTGGAAAATAATCATCAACGCTCCCGTCTTGATCTCGTGATAAGACCCTTCACACCTGAGGACGCCCCCCAAGTATCAGAGCTGATCTGCCGCTGTCTCCGAGAGGTCAACATTCAGGATTATACCTCCGAGCAGATTGAGAGGATGATCCCAGGTTTCTCGCCCGATACCCTCCCCGCCCGTTTCGCGGGGTGCGACACCGCTCTCGCGCTTCTTAACAACACCATCATCGGCATCGGCTTGCTTGCCACTAATGAGATCAGGACGATGTTCGTCTCCCCCGATCATCATGGGCACGGCGTGGGGAAATCGATCATGCAATACCTTGAGAGATTAGCGCTGCAACGTGGTGTCCCCGAGTTGATAGTCTTCTCGAGTGTGACTGCCCGAGACTTCTATGCGAGTCAGGGCTACCATATCGTCGAAACAACCGAACACCCGATAGCGGGAACCCGTTACAAAGCGGTAAAATCGCTCCCCGCCTCTCTGTGAGCGCACGACACGGGAGTCGTGATCAGTCTCTTTTAGAAGTCGCGCCGAGAGCTTCCCGAGAGCTGAAAAACCCCTAATTGGCGCAAAAAACCGCTCATTTCTTTCCCCATTTTTTTGACTAGCTCGGAGACTAATAGTACGTTACTCCCATGACACACAGAGAGGCTCCTCCTCCAGTAATTCTCTCGAATGCCCGCCGCGCGGACTCGCTCCGTCGCCCGTAGGGGCTATATATTTTTCCTGCCATCAATCGCGTTTTTATTTTTCTGGCCAATTGAAGGCCCTTTAAGAGTGAGAAGTCTCCCTTTATGTCCTGTACTCCAACAACACATCAACGAGCCCCGAACCCAGGATCGACGCCGCCTCCATCATTTCCAACTCCTCCTGCTACAACTGAGGTTACCGCCGCTTCCCCTATCCCGTCCTTTATAGATCTCTCTCTGGCGTCCGCGGCATTGCAAGCCCACGGCCTCCCCCCAACAGATCCAGTTGTGGTGTGCCACAACTATACCGCGGCCGGAAGTAAAGATGGGACAACGGTTCCATTCCACATCTCGCCCACACCGCGACTAGACTTTCCGATGTCGTATTTGGCAGTCACGAGCGCCAGACCATACGAACACGTTCTTTCACTTACTCTGCAACCTGGGGTGCTCGACTATTTCCGACAGATCGGGATCGTCTCTCCCAACACTATTGTTCACGAGGTTAACCCCGAACGCTCCGCAGATGGATTGTTGGGATTTCCTTTCACCGATGCCCTCACACAGGCCCGTAAGCAGGGAGTTTCGCTCCCTCAAGGAAGCTCCTTCGTCACCACGTTTCCAAGCCAGCTGGCTCGCGAAAACGCGCTTGCGTTAGGATTGCAACCGATTCAGCGCTCCGACCCAGCTTTGACCAATAACAAGGGGCTCCTCAGACTATTTTCTAAATTCTACAATTATGAGGTCGCTCCCGGAGTCTCGCTGCTGAGCAACGATGATATCAGCCGCGCCGTGACCTTGTTCGAGGGGACAGATAAAGCCTGGTTAAAACTCGCGCATGGAGCCGGTGGCGATCTGGTGCTCCCTATCACCGGCCCCATTACAGAGGAGAAGATTACCGCCGGGCGAGACTCCCTCTATCGCTCGGTTCAAGAAGCGTTTCAGCGGAGTGACTACGGCGCTGGAGCTCTCGAGCGCTTCTGGCCAGCCGATTCTTTCGCGCCAAGGCTGTCTGTGATCACTATCGAGAAGGACATCGGAAGAATGGGCAAGATTCTGGGGAACTTCAGCAACTCCATGCTGGTTCACTCCAACGGCACATGCGAAACGCTGGCATACTACTCGCAGATAATTGGGCACAAGGGAGAGTTCCTTGGCAGCGCGCCAGTAACTCTTACTCCATCGATCCAAACGTGTGTCGAAAAGGAGACCGACAAGATCGGCCAGCTATGTCGAGGGCTGAATCTGTATGGATTAGTTGGCGTTGATTTCTTTCTCATACAAGATGAGAAGGGAGCCATCAGGCCGATCATTATTGAGATGAATGGGCGCCCCTCAAGTAGCCTTAACACCCACCTCGTCGCGACCAAGCTCGGCGCTCCATATTGGATCAATATCGACCTGCACAGCTCACGCGAACTCAACACCCTTGAGGATTTCGAGCGTCATTTTGCTCAGTCCCCGATTAAGTACCCGAGGAGCTCTTTGAGCGAGGGCATGGTGGTTCCGCTCTCATTCTCCTCGATGTATGTGAAAGAGGGGGATTCTTACTCTCTGGTACACCCAGACCGGAAAGTAAGGGTCATGATCGCAAGCGATCAAAGCCAAGAGCACTGCCTCGACATCCTGGCTGAATTATCCCAGTATGGATTTAAAATCCCATCGTAGAGGGAAAGCCGCTCGATAGAGAGCCGTGTGTCGTGCTAGCGTAGCTGTAAACTACGGAACTGAGTATGGACTTAGCAACAGCGGCATCGTGGTGGGACTTACACAACGAGCGATATCTCTCCCAACTACGTGAGTTTCTATCCTTTCAGAGTATCAGCACGGACCCCGCGTTCAAGCCCGCCTGCGGTCAGTGCGCCAAGTGGGTGTGCTCTCATCTGGAATCGATCGGCTTTCAGAGCGAGTTAAAACAGACCGAGACTCTGCCTGTTGTTTTCGCGCGGTATCGCGTCTCTTCCACTGCTCCAACTGTAGTAGTGTATGGACACTACGATGTGCAACCACCGGGAGACCTAAGTGATTGGACAACGCCACCCTTTGAGCCTCACGTGCGTGACGGTCGGATCTACGCGCGCGGCGCGGTCGATAACAAGGGGCAACTTTTCTTCGTCATAAAAGCTTTAGAGAATTTGATAGCTCACAAGGCCCTGACGTGTAACATAACGCTCGTCGTTGAGGGCGAAGAAGAGAGCGGAAGCGGCGGTTTATCAGCCAAACTTCCAGAGTGGAAGAATGAACTTGCCGGTGATGTCTTACTGGTGTGCGACACAGGCATGCCCTCCGGAAAACCTACAATCATGGTGGGATTACGAGGGATCGCTGGCCTCACGTTTGAACTCCATGGACCAGCCCGAGAACTTCATTCAGGCTATCACGGCAACCTGGCAAAAAATCCCGCTCTGCACTTAGCAAAGATCCTCGCGGCTATGACGAACGCGGACGGAAGTGTTGCTGTCCCTGGCTTTTACGATGGCATCGCCCCTATTGATGACTCACTCCGCGCCTTGATTAATTCACAACCCTTCGATCCGATCGCGTACGAGCAGGAAACCGGATGTCCTCCTACGGGAGGAGAAGCTACCTACCCAATCGCTGAACGAGTTGGATTGAGACCCTCGATCGATATTCATGGGATCCTCTCGGGATATGCCGGTCCAGGAATTAAAACGATCGTGCCACCCTGGGCGAGAGCGACTCTCTCAATCCGACTGGTCCTCGGACAGAGCTCCCAAGGCATCCTCGATTCACTCGAGGATTTTATGCGTGAACGAACCCCAACTGGTATGCGTCTCAAAATCATTGAACGAGACTTTGGCGGACCAGCGCTCTTAGTCTCTCCCTAACACCCTACGCTCAAGCTCTGCGCATCAGTCCTCACAGAGGTTTTCGAAGTCCCGCCCGTCTATCGATGCCACGGTGCCTCCATTCCTGTCTTGTCGGAGCTGGCACACGTGAGCGGAGCTCAACCGGTCATCGCTGGGTTCTCGCTCGAGAGTGACCGGCTGCACGCCAGTAATGAATCGTTCGGTCTCGATCGAATGCGGCGTGGGTTCCTCTATATCTGTCGCTTTCTCTCGCGCCTCACGGCCTAATTGAATTTCGTAGAACCTCCTTTAGGTCATGAGAGGTCGAGGCCTTGGATTCCTAGGGGTCCGCTATGCTCTTTCTCTCCTCAACCCCCCGAAAAGTATCGTGACACTCCCGTTACCGCGACAAGCCCCCTGAGCGACTATCTCGCGGCACCATATACTGTAAAGCTTTTTAGCTATGTGCCGATCCTCCCTACTAATAAGGTTCGGGTAGGGGGCTAAAGAACTGATTATATGCCCTCCCCCGTTGCCAATACAGTTCTCGAGGTTTTTTGAACATGAAATGTCCCGCCTGCAAACGCCTGCTCGTCGAATACTCAACGCCTAGTTGCAAGATCGATATCTGCGAAGATGGTTGCGCGGGGATCTGGTTTGATGCAGGAGAGTTTGAGCAGAGCAAACACTACACAGTCGAATTTCCCCGCGAACTACTGTGCGTAAAGAAAGTCCTCGATGTCCTCATCGACCGCAGCAAGCTGCGCCAATGCCCGCGCTGCGATCAAAAAACGATGACGAGACTCGTGCTCGATCCTGAAACCAGATTAGAGATCGATCAATGCCCCACGTGTAAGGGCCACTGGCTTGACCGGGGCGAGCTCGCCCACATCCGCCGCGAGGATGAAGAGATAACGAAGCTCCTGGAACGAATCGAATTCCATAAGAAGAAGTTGTATGGTTGATGAGATCCCTCTCTCGTATACCAACCGAGAGGCTTGAGACCACCGTACATCAAACGACCTGCGGCTAGGAAATCAGCGCCAGCCTATTCACTCCCGCAATCAGAGCACGGATGCTGGCGTTCTCGGTATTAGAGTCTATTCCAACACCAAAGGTGGTCTTACCCTCCGATTCAACCTGGAGATACGCGACCGCCTCGGCATCTGATCCCTCTCCTCGAGAGTGCTCATGAAAAGACTTCACCGTAATGACCTGCCCTATCTCTCGCAAAGCGTTGGTCGCCGCGTCGATCGGTCCGTTGCCCACCCCAGTTAACGTCAGCGATCGACACTCGTTGATCACTACTTCAAGAAATGCCTTCACCTTCTCTCCACACTCGGTGCGAATCGTATAATTCGTTAGAGCGATACTTCCAGGAGGTTTGACATAATTAGATTCGAAGAGATCCCACACGGTCTCCGGATCTATCTCTTCTTTATATTTATCACACCACTCCTTCACCATCAGACCAACGTCGGCCAGCATAGCGCGCGGCACTTCACATCCAAATTTTTCCTTGAGACAGAACGCGGCTCCATGCTTGCCAGATTGCGCGTTCAAGCGCACCGGCTCGTATTTCATACCAAAGTCTTTAGGATCCACTCCTAAATACGGCACACGCCAGAGAGGGTGAGAGGCGCTTTTTTGATACTCGAGTCCCGGCGCAATCGCCGCTTGGTGGCCTCCTGAGAACGCGGTGAATGCCAATTCGCCAACAACATGACGAGGAGGCACCTTCATGCCGGTGAACGTCTCATACTGCTCCGCCAACCACGGAATATTGGTCAGGTCTATCTTGGGATCTATCCCCTCTTTAAACAGGTTCACCGCGAGATTAATCAGATCTAAATTGCCGGTGCGCTCACCATTACCGAAGAGTGTCCCCTCAACCCGATCAGCTCCCGCCAAAAGCCCCATCTCGGTGGCCGCGACGGCAGTACCACGGTCGTTGTGGTTGTGCAGGCTAAGAATTACCTGATCGCGGCGAGTCAGATTCCGACAGAACCATTCGATCTGATCCGCATACACGTTGGGCCTGGAGAGCTCAACCGTTGCCGGAAGGTTGATGATGACCTTCTCATGGCTCCCCGGATCCCATGCCCGGACCACCGCGTTACATACATCCAACGCGAATGGCATCTCGGTTCCGGTGAAGCTTTCAGGCGAAAACTGCAACTGCACATCGAAACCAGCCTTCGCGGCTAGTTTCCGCACCAAATGCGTAGAATCAACCGCCGCTTGCATTACCTGCTCTTTTGTCATCTTAAAGAACAGCTCGCGCTGATCAATCGAGGTAGGTCGATAGATATGCACTATCACTCGATCAACTCCCTTAAGACTCTCAAAGGTCTTTTTGATCAGGTCTGGACGATCCATCGTGAGAACCTGAGGAACCACATCAGATGGGATCTTTCTCTCCTCAATCAACCGCCGGGTGAACTCCAGCTCCTCTTCATTAGCGGCTGGATATCCGATCTCAATCTGCTTAAATCCGACTTTTTTCAAAACCTCGAAGAAGCCAATCTTCTCCGCTACCGTCATCGGTCGAGGCAAGGCTTGATTGCCATCCCGAAGGTCGACCGCGCAATACTGCGGCGCGGCGCTAATCGTGTTGTTGGGCCACGTTCTCTCAGGCAGGCTGATCGGGAACCTGTCCAAGTATGGGACGTATTTTCCCGCTGGCGGCGCCGAGCGCGAAGTTTCACGGGGGTCATTCGATGGTGGCTGGATGCTTGGGTTCATATCTCTTTCCTAGTAACGTTACACGCACTGACCGTCGTCGGAGCTTTCCGAATCCCGACCGAGACCATGCTGTTCTGAAGAGGAAAGAGTAGGCGACTGACTTCTAGAATCTCGCCGAACCAACTCGCCCTCTTCAGGGCCGCTGGTTTCTCCGAGATTCTGAGGCTCTTTACGAGCGATCAGAGGAAGACCAAGCGACCCCGCGGGGCTCTCTAAGGAGCCCAAGTAGCGAAAGGCTAAGGAGGTTGCTTGTCTTCAACATGCCATAGGGATAGCAAATGTAGGCCACCTAAAGCAAGTCACATTGTTAACTATCTGATTCCAGCTCGGCTTTCTACTTT
>JAFMIS010000126.1 GCA_017853915.1 bacterium | reverse complement strand
GCCCGTGACGACTGCATCAACCCTGGCAGTTGGTGAGTCTTTCCCTCGCGAATCAACGTTCGAGCCGCGGGCGTGCCAACGAGCACCTCAAAGGCTGCCACACGACGCCCGTCCACTCCGCGACACAATGTTTGTGAAACCACCATCTCAAGGGACTCAGCAATCATCGCTCGCACCTGAGGCTGCTGTCCGGCTGGAAATGCGTCTATGATCCGATCAGTGGCCTTACACGCGCTGTTCGAATGAATCGTCGCCAAAACAAGATGGCCAGTCTCGGCTGCCGTCAAAGCCAAGTGGATCGTCTCGGCGTCCCGCATCTCTCCGATCGCGATGACATTTGGATCCTCGCGCAACACCGCTCGAAGCGCCTCGGCGCACGATCGGGTATGAACCCCTATCTCTCGTTGGTGAAGGCAACTTTGTAGCGGTCGGTGGATAAACTCGATCGGCTCCTCAAGAGTAACGATGTGGAGCGCCCGCTCTCGATTCATGCGGTCGATAATACTAGCCATCGTAGTCGATTTACCCGAACCAGTCGCTCCGCATATCAACACCAAACCGCGGCGCAGATCACCAATATGCCGCACCACTGGAGGCAATCCCAGCGACGTCATCGATGGTATTATCGACGGAACCACTCGCGCGACCAAGGCAATCCCACAGAGGTGATGGAATGCATGCACGCGGAACCGTCCGACCTCGGGTATTTCCAATGCGCCGTCAAATTCACGCCGCGCGTCAAAACATCGCGGCGCCTCGTCACCACTCGATTCCTCAAGCAACCCCATGATATCAGCCGTAGTGACGATCATCTCGAGAGGCGGTTGAATCTCCCCCTGCACTCGAAAGCGAGCCCCCTCACCCGATGTGATGTGTATATCGGATGCCCCTCTTCGGACCGCCTCAGCTAGAATGGCTCGCACCACCATGAACCGAATCTCCCCAAATTCAAACCCGTTGCCTCGCCAGACTTTACCCTCAGCGCCCCGCGGCGTATGATGCACTCTCGTTAACGAGGAACCACTCCTTCGTATTACTCAATTCATCATGACTATCCCTGGTCAGAACCCCGCACCTCACGCTCGCAACCAACGGATCATCGGTCTGGCCGGATCATCGGGCGCCTGGTACGTGGCCTCCGTTCTACGGGAAAACCCAAGAGCCCTAATCGTCGCTCCTGATCGAAAAGTTGCGGAAGAGTTGTTCGATGACCTCCGTTTTTTTCTGGGCGACTCCCAGATCCTCTTCTTTCCAGGCTGGGACACCCTTCCACTTGAACCCGTGTCGCCTGGAGTCGAGACCTCCGCCACACGCATTCGCGCTATGCGGGCCTTGAGCGCGGGACATCCCGTCGCCGTTATCGCTTCAGCCGACTCCCTGCTCCAACGGGTCATTCCTGCCGCGGATCTCGACATCTTAAGCACGCGTGTCTCGCGCGGGGATTTCTTAGAGCGCCATGCGCTGGTCTCATTACTTCTTGATGGAGGCTTCTCGCCAGTAAAAGCTGTCCACGAAGTAGGCCAGCTAGCCGCGAAAGGAGCGGTTCTCGATATCTTTCCGAGCACCTCAAGTACCCCGCTGCGATTGGAGTGGAGCGAGGGGCGAATCGTACGAATGCAGGCGTTTGACCCAGAATCTCAACGCAGCTCTCACGATGTGGAGAGTGTCGAGATCCTTCCGGTGCGCGAGTACTCGCTTTCTCTTCATTTTGCGCGGGAGAAGGCTGATATTGTGTCTCGACTTAAGGAGAGATCTCATCAAACCGGAACTCATGCGCGGGAAGTTGAGAAGGCCCTGCAAGCGATCGAGCACCGTGATGACTACCCCGGCCTCGAACTAACTCAATTTATCGCGTACCCTGCTCTCCCTACCATCGTTGATATCATACCGATCGATACTCCAGTGCTGTGCATTGACTCATTCCAGTGCCACCGATCCATGAGTGAATTTCGAGAGAATGCGGAGGAGCGTGCCCGTCGCCTCGCGGATGAGCAGCACCTCATACCGCGCGCTTCAGATATGTACGTGGATGTTGAGGTCTGCGCGAACGCTATCTTCTCACGCGCGACACATGAGGTATCGTCGATTAGCACCCCTCAGAGCGATGATGCGGTGCGTAATGTGAGAGCGGAAACCAATACCGATCTGGCTACTCGCATGAAAACCGCGGTTGGATCAGGATCCGCTTTCGCGCCTCTCAAAACGTTTCTCAACGAATGGCGCAACAAGAAGTACAGCGTCGCTCTGTGTGTCGGGGCGCTATCGCGCGCTCAAAGGCTCCAAAATATTCTTCTCGATGTCGGGACTGACGCGCCGATCGTGACAGGCACGGGGCTTGATTGGATCGACGCGCCACGGCGCCCTGGAGTCGCTATACTTGTCGGTCACCTGACGGCAGGCTTTCGCCTTCCATCAGAAAAGTTATGTTTTTTGGCTGAGAATGAGATCTTCGGGGAACGTTCATATCGCTCTGGAAAAGCGCCCCGCGTCAGCGTTAAAAAGCTTCTCAGTACCCTTTCTCTCCTCAAAGAGGGGGATTACCTTGTCCATATCGACTACGGAATCGGAGTGTATCAGGGGTTGAAGCACCTCACGGTCGACGGGGTCCTGGGAGACTTTCTCCACATAGAATACGCGGACAGCACACTGTATCTTCCGGCTCCGCAAATCGGCAAAATTCAAAAATTCGTCGCGACCGAGGGACAGAAACCAATTGTTGATAAGTTGAGTTCAACGCGTTGGGCACGCGCCAAACAGAAGGTGCGTGAATCAATTGTTACTCTCGCCGGAGACCTGATTCGTCTCTACGCTTCGCGAAGCGTATCGAAAGGGTGGAGGTTTGAGCCTCAAGGGGCCGAGGATGAACGCTTTGCTGACAACTTCCCCTATGATGAAACGCCCGACCAGGTGAAAGCTATCGAAGAGACCATTCACGACCTCGCATCGGAGAAGCCGATGGATCGCCTGGTGTGCGGCGATGTCGGATTCGGCAAGACGGAAGTCGCGATTCGCGCCGCGTTCAAGTGCACTCAGCATGCCCGCCAGGTTGCTGTTCTTGTACCAACCACAATTTTGGTGGAACAGCACAAAAAGAACTTTCAAGAGCGCTTCGCTGGCTATCCGGTCAAAATCGGCGCGATTAGTCGCTTCTATCCCGCCAGTGAAAATCAAAAAGTCTTGGATGGAGTGAGCCGCGGAGACATCGATGTCGTTATCGGCACTCATCGCCTTCTTCAGCACGATGTGCATTTTAAAGATCTCGGCCTCCTGATTATAGATGAGGAACACAGATTCGGCGTCAAACAGAAGGAGCGCCTCCGTTCATATCGCGCTAACGTCGACGTGCTCACGCTCACAGCCACACCGATACCTCGAACCCTCCACATGTCCCTGCTCAATATTCGAGATATAAGCTTAATTCAAACACCACCGGTCGACCGAAAGGTCGTTCACACCTATGTAGCGGAGCGCGACGACGCTCTTATCAGGGACGCGATCGTCCGTGAAATCCGTCGCGGTGGCCAGGCGTTTTTCATTCACAACCGAGTGCAGAACATCGCCCTCGTCACACAGCATTTAGCGGACCTCATACCAGAAGCGCGCTTCGAATTTGCGCACGGTCAGATGGCTGAAGCCACTCTTGAGAAGATCATGAAACGATTCGTCGATAAAGAGATCGATGTCTTAGTAGCCACCACAATCATCGAATCAGGCCTCGATGTCCCGAACGCCAACACGATCATCGTGGATCGAGCCGACCAATTTGGCTTGGCTCAACTGTATCAGCTGCGTGGCCGCGTCGGGCGAAGCAAGCGCCAAGCCTATGCCTATCTTACGGTTCCTCACCTTCGTTCTCTTTCAGGAGACGCCCATGAGCGTCTAAAAGTCCTTCAATCACTCGACACTCTCGGCGCCGGCTTCAACCTCGCTATTCGAGACCTGGAGATCCGCGGAGCCGGCAACCTGCTCGGCAAGGAGCAATCAGGAAGCGTCCTCTCAGTAGGATTCGACATGTACTGTCGGATCCTTCAGGAAGCTGTCGCGGACCTGAAGGGCGAGGAGCCCGCGCTTGAGGATATGATCGATCCCGAGATTCGAATTCCCGGTATCGACGCGTTTATCCCGGAAGCGTATGTGCCTGATATAGGCGAGCGCCTTGTGCTCTACCAGAGACTCTCTAATCTTCGGTCCGACGAGGAATCCTTCGATCTTCAGCGCGAGATGGAGGACCGCTTTGGCCCGTGCTCAATCGAGGTTGATAACTTAATGACCATCATGCGTTATCGGAGCCTGCTGCGCCGACACGGCGTCGTCAAAGCAGACGTCACTCCTCGAAAGGTTTCTCTCACCTTTAGTTCGATTGCCCTCCTGCATGATGGCCGAAAGCCCAACGCCAATACGCGCGTCGATGGCCTCAAAGTCTTGGATCTGGTGAAAAAGGACCCGAGTCATTTTCGTTTCGGTCGGGCCAATACGCTGACAATCGCCATTGATGAAAACAAGGAAACGCCCCTGCCCCACCTTGCGCGGCTTACCGAGGGGATCTTGCACCGCATTTCCTATACCCAAGCCCCATGAAGCTAAAAGCTAGCTCGCGCGAGCGCCGAGCACGGCGCATGTTGGGTCCACAGATCCTCACTCTCTATAGGTTCTTGTTTAGAAGCGCTTCCGAGCAAGGGTGCGGCTGCGCTCCATAGATGGAGGGGAAAAGAGAGGGGCACTCATCTTTAAGATTGACGATGAACACCCACTTGTGAGTAAGGCGCTACACATATTTCGCCTGTAGCCGGGCTACTTTGGGCGAGTAGCCCCGGTACAGAGTCAACGGTCACGGCAGGGCCGAAGCTGTGCTGCTAAGTTGCAAAAAATAGCATTTCACATACACCTCTACCGCCCCGTCACCAACGAATCGGATTTTAGAGGTCCTCGGGCCCCGGCTCAAAGGAGTAAGGTCTATCATCGGTCCCGAACTTCAAGGGTATAACGGCGAAGTGTACAGCGCGCTGAGCGTCCGCACCAGTTGATTGTTATCTTCCCTCCGAATCGAGACGCTGTTGGCATGTACCAGGGATGCTGGACACGTAAGACTTATGGGAGCCGACGGCCTCCTTGCGGCGACGCTAAATACTTCAATCCCGCTGGCTCACACAAAGCCCCCGAGAATAGAGGCGTAACACTTTGATTTATTTGTCCCCTGTACCTGTGCAAAAAATTCAAGTCGAATTTTCTCAAGCGACCTCGAGAAACTGCCGAGGGGTTCAGTTACGGCCCGCAAAGGAAAAGAAACTGCAGGCCCGCTCTGTTTGTGTATCTGTTTGATGGGGGACATTATGAAGCGTTCGGTTTCGATTTCAGTATTTATGGCACTCACTTCACTTGTGATGGTTTCGCACGAATCGCTCGCGCAGGCGGTTCCGCCCAATATCAGGCAAACAATGGCGGACATTTTAACTGTCAATGGGTATGTTGCAAGAGAGATTCAGTCTCCCCTAAGGCGCTGCAAAAACCAAGCCATTCGAAAAAAAATAATTGACGATTACGCTAGAAGCCTGACACCCAACATAGCGAGATTAGTCTCCGACAAAGTCGCGGCCGAAGCCGCGCTCGTACTTGCCTCACGAGAGCTTTCGACAGCCCAAAACGCTGCAAGCGCCGCTGATGCCGCACTCGCCGCAATTGACGAACTGTTAAGAAACCTGGGACGAACCGCCGCCCAACGCATAGCCGCCATAGACGCCCAAATCAACCAGGCACTTCGAGAGCACGAAGTGGCCCTTGAATTGCTTGAGGAAGAAGATGATGCGTGGGAGGAGTGGAAGAATACAGGAACGAATGACGACGATCTCGACGCAGCCGCTAATAGGCAGTTCAACAATCAGCCCCTAACTACTCGAGATAGAGAGGTGCTTGCGGCGCTAACCCGACACCGAACAACGGTCGACACGCTGTTTCAGCGAGTCGTGGGAGCAGAGAACGCTATTGCCACGTTCCAGGCCGCGCGCCAGGACGCTCAAAACGGCATTCGTCAAGAAGAGTCGGTTTTGCGGGCCCAAAGATTGCCGAAGCAGACTGAGAGGGAAGCGGCTTACGAAAGGGTAAGGGCCGCCACTGCACGTCGAGACCGAAATGAGGACGCGGTCCGTTCGCTCACCGCTAAAATCTCTCGGTTAACGGCCGTCAAAGCTCCGCCGATTCACTGGGCATGCGTAAAGCTCCTAGGAATTAAGTAGGAGAGCCGCACAATCATTACGCTACCCCAGGGGCCGCGCTGGGGTAGCATTTCCGTTGTGTGCTAGCAGGACTGGTCTCGAAAATATCTTCTGCTGCACCCGAATGGTGCAGGGCAACTCCCGCAGATGGCGCGCGCAGCAGTCATCTGAGGCAAATACATAGGCATTTGAGCGATATAGGTAGTTGGTCTGTACCTGAGAAGAGTGTACCTGAGAAGAGTACCTGAGAAGAGTCGACCTTAATCCTCTCGACTTTATAAATCGGAGCATCAAACACAGATTCGTGCGCTATGCTAGGAGCAGAAATTCACAATAAACGGAACTCGTAGTGCAGAACTCGCAACAGTTCGACTATACTTGTTTCTAATCGGTCTATCTCTGAGGGGGTACGCATGCTTGTTAACCTCAAGAAGCGCTTACTTGTGTGGCAAGAGCATGGCCTCATTTCAGAAGGCGATGCGCGTACAATACTTGAATTTGAGGCGTCTCAAGTCAATCGCTCATGGGTTAGTTTTGGAATTGCTGGTATCGGCGTCACGGCATTCATTACGGGGATCATTAGTATCGTCGCCTCGAACTGGGAATTTCTTTCTGACTCCGTAAAGATAGCAGGTTACTTCATCCTACAGGTCGGATTCGGTCTGCTCTTTCTTAGGTACGAAACGAACAGGAGCCTCACGCGCGAGGTGGCTCTCACAGTCTTTGCGCTTTTCTTTTGGGCGGGCATCGGGTTGTTTGCCCAGATCTATAACCTCTCAGGTCCTGCCTGGCGACCGCTCATGTTCTGGGTGTGCATAACGCTGCCGGCAGCTATGAGCTCGAACTCCCGATTTCTGTGTATGATGAGGAATCTACTTGTGTCGTAGATACACGGAGCCCGTTCAGCTTACAGCTCATT
>JAFMIS010000125.1 GCA_017853915.1 bacterium | reverse complement strand
TTAATATGGCCGTAGAGCCGATAAATCCTGGAGAACTCAGTTTCTGCTTTTTAGTGAATAAAGTATGTACGAGTACCCACCGATAAAGATACTACAGAGGTGATTAAGCGATTGGAAAAGTTGAGATTGCCACAATGACGCGGAATGTTATTTTTACGGCCTGTCTTCTGACCGGGATACTCTGGCCCGTCGCGCCGCGTGCCGAATTTCTTCAGACCGCCAGTTCGGGTGTCTACCAAAGCTCCGACGGAAAAACTAAGGTCATATTGGGAAATGATGAGGGAGCGCAGGGGATCTTTGTAGCGCAACTTGATAGCCCGGTACCGCCACAGGAGTTTAATCCAGCAAAGATGCCCGTTCAGGGCTCAACTCACGTGTTTATTCGCTTCGATCCCTCAGTCGAGAATGCCTACTCTCAGGCGGTCATCGGAAAAGCCACCTTCAAGTTGGTAGGCAACCTCACGCTGCTCTTAGGACAGGGAGGTTCCGTCGAGATAAATATTGATAACACAAACCCATATCTGACTATTACTTTGCGCGGGGCCGGTAAGGAGGGAGATTCAGTCCTCGGTTTTTACGGGATAACTCCCGTAGTCCAGGGCGTTGGAAATGTGGCAACCATTTTAACTGCCAACCAATTAAACCCTGAGACTGCCAAAGTTATTAAGCCATACGTGGTTGAAAACGAAACTGTGTCGATTAATGGACGTGCCGTTGAGACCCCTAGCCTTGGAATATTCGTGAAACGCGAACACGATTGCCTCAAATCCTCAACTACCATCCTTACCCTACCCCAATTAAAACGCGTTCAAGCGGCGAAGGGAGAGGCAGCTCAAGCGCAGCTACTTGAGGAAGCCATCAAAACGAACCTAAAGACCCCGCCCACGCGTGGCCATCTCGTTTTACGAGCCGAGCCGTCTTCGCCGGTAGTGATGCTCAATATCGCGGAGAAAAACGTTCTCGATCTACGCTTAATCAAGAACTCGTTCTCGTCCAAAAAGATATGCGTGTTGTCGCCTATTAATTGATCTCTTTTAGGTTACATTCCCTACCGATCGACGTGCTCAGTGCAGGATTCTTCCATCCACTGTTCGATCTAGATCGGTTCTGCCCTTTTTATGGGGGTGTTGACTGAAAAACCCAACAGTCTCTATAATCCCGCCATGGCTCAGTGCTTAGCGTCATCGCGGGCAAACTTTTCTCCTCTCCGACGGGCCTCGATTTCCATTATTTCGATTTGATTGGAGATAATTGCCCGTCCGGTGGCGATTATTTCCCAGAACCCCAGACCCACCCTTCCCCTGTTTCGACAGATCGCTTACCGACAGATATTTTAATTATAGCAGTATGTTTTCTTCACTACATTCTTCTCAATGTTCCGCCACAGTCCTCGATCAATCGAGCTTACTGGCGAAAGATATAGCCGCCCTCTCCGAGGCCCTACTCCCTCTAATGTCGAAGCACGGGTTGAGTATGTCGTTTGGTGCCGTGAACCAAGGTGGGTTGTGCCTTGCCGACGCTACCCGCAATCCTACCAGCGCATACAAAGCTCGCGGCGCTCTGGCCAGCGCGTTCGTGGCCCAGGAGCAGGGTGCCTCATCTGTCTGGACTGCCTCCGCTGGTAACCATGGTGCCGGACTAGCACACGCTGCACACGTGCTTGGGATGAAAGCGCTAATATATGTTCCCGAGAGCGCCCCTGAGGTGAAGGTCGCGAACATTCAACGTTTTGGAGCTAACGTCATTCGCGTGGGACAATCATTCGATGAATGTCTAGCGGCCGCGCGGGCCGAGCGCGGCTCGGCTCAGGATGGCGCTCGATTCGTACATCCATTTGATGAGCGGCTCGTTGTCGCGGGACAGGGCACGATCGGATTTGAGCTGATCGAACACCTGAAAGATCTTTCTGCACACCGTCGCTTCGACCGCGTTCGGGTATTCGTGCCGATCGGTGGGGGTGGTTTGGTATCGGGAATCGCGAGCGTTCTCAAGACTCGTTGGCCAGCTGAGCTCCCACGGCCAGAGATCATCGGAGTAGTCGATGAAAGCTCCCCAGCTGCAGTTGTCGGGGCACTCTTTGGACGACCCGTGCAGGCTGTCCCTGATACGATTGCTGATGGCACCCGCGTTGCCCGAGTTGGAGAGACTTTTGTATCTCTGGCGCCTCTTATTGATCGCGTGATGCTGATTCCTCACGACACAATCGTAGCGACCATGCGAGATTATCATCATCTCCACTCGCGGATGCTCGAGCCATCCGGGGTGCTCGCCTTGGCTGGAGAGCGATTTGCTCGCAGGCATTTTCTGCTTCCGAACATGTCGAGTGGGTTATCCTACACAATTCTCTCTGGAGCTAATGTTGACCCGGGTATGTTCGAGAACGCGGTTCGCTCACCGATGCGTATGAATCTACATTCGCACGAGCGCTGCGCCTTCGATGTTGTCGTGCGGGAGCGTGATGGCGAGCTGCTACGATTTCTAAGAGCGGTCGGTCAGCACAATATTGCTGGACTTACGTACAAACAGGAGCCTGAATGTGGCTCCGGCACTCTGCACGTTGATTTCGAGGTCGCCCGTTCTGAAACCCTACGCCTTGAGCGCGTTCTCTCCCAGCATTTTCCTGGAAGTTATCGACTGGCTGAGGGATCGCAAGCTTTGTTTTCAGTCGGCGATCCTGTCGCGCAGGCATATCGAGAGGAATTGATCACTCTCGACGATCGACCCGGGAGTTTTCTCAGGTATACGGAGGCTCTGCATCAACAGGGAGCGCTTGGTTCGGTAGGCTTTCTTTTTTACCGAAAACCAGCGCAAACGGGGTCGAAGGCGCAGGTAGTCATCGGCAGGCACGTTCATTGAGCGCGAGAATGATATTGAAGCGCGTCGTATCCGCGTCCTTATGACGCCTCCTACGTCATCGATCTGGGCTAGCGCGATGGAGCATTTCAAAGATTGCTTGGGCCACTTCCGAGTGGCCCTGCGCGCTCAGATGGCGATCTGCGGGAAGGTATAGAGCCCCCCCCTGCCACGACTGAAAACGTGGATTCAGATCAAGACACGAAACCGATGTCTCACGACAGATAGCGACCATCTCTTGGTCGAGCAGACTCTCCGTGGAGCCTCGCCCCTCTCCCTCGATGCTTTTAAACGAGGGAATGATAACCCCCACAAGCTCAAAGTTATCCTCCTTAGACATGCGCGCGAACTCTGTCAGAATCGAGCGCATCGTCCGAATAGCGCGCTCGTATTCGGCAGATGAAAATTTCTCGTCACTATCCTTGTCGTTAAAGAGAGTTCGTGAAAGCTCCTCTTCACGCTCAGCCGGAAGAAATCGGCGTAAGCGAAGCATGTAATATGCCATGCTCAGCCTCCAGCGCGGAATAATCCTCTCTATTGGATTTGGATTAATCCGGGTGACCGAATTGGAGTCTTGGCTCGGCTCTAGAAGATTGTTTTTGACAAGATCGTTAAAATCATTGGATGGATACAGCGACAGAATAACAGTGCTTGGCTTCAAGGGAGCACCGTACTTCTTGAAGGCTATGAGCGCCTGATCAGGTCCGTATCCCTGAACCCCCATGTTGTAGACCTCCCGCGGGGCCATGAGGGCCTCCAAGCGCTGAGGAAATGTCTCGTCGGGTTGCACCGCGAGTCCCATCGGGAATGAGTCCCCTACTACAACTACTAAGTCGTTACCCTGTCTTGTCGGCGCGTCATCTCGAAAACCGTCGGCGTTGATAGAGTGCAGCTTATTTGGAAGCATCCGAAAGAGCAGCTCAGGATCGGGGGTAAAGTACACAACACCCTTCCCACCGCCGATTCCCTTTCCCGTCAATTGGTACACGGGCCAGAAATCCCACACCCTAAGTGAGAACTCGCAAAAAAGAACAGAGACGAGAGCGATGCAGCTCCATTTGGAGAAGAGATAGATGCCTCGTGTGAACATGGTCCCCCGACGCGGGCTAGGCAGCCCGTCTTCGATCATTATTAATCCCGCTGCGCCGGCGGAACAAGATTCGAATATCGTTCCCTGGAAATGGGTATACCTTTCGAACAATATTTCGAAGGTACCGCTCATAGTTGAATCGCAATCGTTCCGGGTGGTTCACAAATACAGCGAAGGTCGGCGGCTTTGTGGCTACCTGAGTCGCGTACAACAATTTGATCGGCACGCCCCGGTAGACCGGAGGAGGCTTAGCGACAAACGCGTCTCCGAAAACCTTGTTCACCTCGTTCGTGGATAGTCTTCGTTTTGAGGCTGTGTAGACCTCCTGCACCGTGTCTAGCACCGCAAGGCACCTCTGCCCGGTCAAAGCTGACACAAACAATACCGGCGCGTAGGCCGCAAATTTAAACACGGACCGGATGGCCGAACGATACGCTTCCGCGATTCGGGGATTCTTTTCAATGAGGTCCCACTTATTAACAACGATTACGAGACTCTTGCCTTTCTCGTGCGCGAGTCCAACAATGCGCGCATCCTGCTCAGTCGGAATACCCTCAGACGCGTCAAGCAAAAACACTGCCACATCGCTCTGAGCTAATGAGCGAAGGGTACGGATGTTGCTAAAACGTTCCACTGAATTTTCCCGCACCCCCGCTTTCTTTCTTAATCCAGCGGTATCCACGATCTCGAATGACTGTCCATTCCGGACCAATTCACTCTTAATGCTGTCGCGAGTTGTTCCGGCGATCGGAGAAGTAATCATGCGATCCTCTCCGAGCAGGGTATTAACGAAGGTACTCTTACCCACATTTGGTTTGCCAATAATAGCTAAATTTATCGGCCGACCCTCGTCCGGGGATTCACTCAACGCTTCAGGCTCTGAGAGCGGAGATTCTTCTGTGAGGTTCTCGGGAATAAACCCGTCCTCATCCTGACTATTGGCAAGGCTTAACTCAGCCGGCTGCAGGATCTCAGCCATACGCGCGATGAGATCCCGAATTCCTCTTCGATGAGCCGCGCTCAGCGGGATTATATGTTCTAGTCCGAGCGTGTAGAGCTCGGCCGATGTCATCGCTGCTGATGGCTTCTCGCACTTATTGGCGACATAGATTGCTGGCTTTCCGATCTGACGGATCAGATCAACCACCTCACTATCGAGAGGATGCAACCCATGGAGTCCATCAAACACAACGATGACGAGATCGCTCTGCTTAATCGCCAGCTCACTCTGGGCGCGTACCGCCTCGTGGAGAGCTATCGATTCCTCTCCAACCAGAGCTCCTGTATCGACCAGGTTAAAGGGAAAATCAAAGCGGGTGACCACCTCAAAACACCTATCGCGTGTCACTCCTGGTTGATCCTTTACAACGGCCTTGCGACGACCCGCCAAGGCATTAAACAAGGTCGACTTTCCAACATTGGTACGCCCAACGATGCATACCGTGGGCATATGAAAACTACTCGTCATTGGAAACCTCCGCCCGACTCTTTGAATGCCCCTCTCCCGCGTCATCGCCATTCTGACCACCCGCCTCACTATCGGCTTTCAGGATGAAACCCTGGTCGAGGTCATCTCCCCCTTTAAGGTGTGTCAACGCTTCCTCCGCGGCAGCCTGCTGAGAAGCCTTCTTAGTCGGTCCCTGACCGCGTCCGACAATCTGTCCATCAACCTCAACCACCGAGACAAATATCGGTGAATGCTCCGGTCCCTCGACACACTCGAGACGGTAGAGAGGAGCGTCGCTGCCTGAAGCATGCAGAGCTTCCTGAAGTTCGGTCTTGGGGTCCCGTGGCGTAACAGTCGCGATCTGATCCCCTAAGAGGCGCTCAACACAACCACGCGCCGCTTCATATCCTCCCTCGCGATAGACCGCTCCGAGCACCGCTTCAACAACATCCGCGAGAATCGATGAGCGCTCTGCCCCTCCGCTCGCCAACTCGCCGCGACTCAATCGTATATATTTTCCCAAACTCAAACGACGGGCGATCTCCGCAAGGGAGCTTGTATTCACTAAAGCCGCTCTCATCTTTGAGAGCTCCCCCTCGTGTGCCTCTTGGTGTTTATCGAGCAACAGATGCGCTACCGCCAGATCAAACACCGCGTCTCCCAAAAACTCCAAGCGCTCGTAGTCGCTTTTGACTCCCTTCATGTGCACGGAACGGTGCGTCAGCGCCCTCTCAAGCCACGCGGGATCGACAAAAGCGTAACCGAGTTGTGCCTCGATATCGCCGTAGCAATCACGCCCCAACGGTTCAGGCGTCTCCCTGGTATTCTTCTTCTCGTTTGACGCAACAATCGAGTCAGGAGAGTTCCTGACGATTCCAAATCGCATACGTAGGCTCCACAGAAAGAGAGCCTCACAATCACAAAAGAATCCTTACCAGTACGCCAAAAAGGCCGTCTTTGGTGATTGAGAGGGGTTAAACAACGCTTCTGATAGTACCAGAGTGCGCGGTCTATTCAAACCAGGCCGCTAGTTTTCTGGGCTGAACCCGCCACATTATTAATTTTGTGCGGCATTACCACCAAATATCAATCACTTAGGACCAGAACCTAGTCCACTCCAGGGTGAAGCAAGCCCCATAACCTGTTTAATCGATTTTAAATCTTAAGGCGCTACGTGAGTGCTCACACGACAACACCATCTGCAGCGGCGGCACCGAGCGCCAGTTCCCCCACAACCGAGCAGTCGAGTCAAAACTCTCTCTCCGCGCCGGTCCCAACAACTATTGATAGACAGATGGTGCAGCGAGAGCTGCTCAACGGCGCGCGGCCCCATGATCATTCACATCGTCGAGGGCTTGAATCGAGTATGATTGTTGTCGTGACGGTCCAGCCAGGAGTCAGCGGTGCTGGCCTCCCATATCCTCAGACGGCTACTGGGCCTCATGCCGCACCGCTGCCCCTCGACGCGCATCCCTTCGCCCGGCACTCTGCTACCACCAGAGACACAGCAGAGCCGGTGACGCTAAAGGATCCTCATGGAAAGCGGCTCGAGCCTCACATCACCCGCGAAATAGAGCCGAGGTCCTCACATCCAAAAGAGGCCCAGGACCAAGCCGCCACCTCAGAGTCTCCGCGTCGCGATCCACGAGAGTCGAAACCCGATGATGGTAAGACCCAAGTCGATAGACGAGTCGCCATCGTTATTGAGGAGCCTCCCGAAGCCCGAACACCCTCCGCCGCAATCGAGA
>JAFMIS010000124.1 GCA_017853915.1 bacterium | reverse complement strand
CTTAAAACGACAGGAAGCAAGCCGAAGTGATGGTGAAGCACCTGGATGACAGGGGCGCGCCTAAACAGAACGTAGCCACCCCGAGTGCTGCCGTAACTACCTTTCATGGTGTTGTTCCCTCAGCATTTCTCCCGTCTCAAGGTGTCGTTTGGGGTCGATTTTTGAAGTGCCGCTCGACAGCATGTGGCCCCCGTAGTGCCCTGAAAAGCCTTTGGTCACATGTAGATGCGAAAGCTCCATATCCTTAGTGAAGCCCACGGGAGGGTTTCCTAGGGGGAAGAGTAGGGATAGCAGGGGATGAGACAGGTTCGAGAACGGTCGTTCAAACTTCGGCGAGTCTTGACGCTGATAAGCGTCACGGTATTCCTATTCTCCAGCGCGATCTGCCAGATCGGGGCACTGCATTGGTCACTGATTGAGGCGAGTGCGCAAGCGGCTAATCCACCGATAACGTTCTATACTGCAGGGTCAGGTATTACCTGTCCTGGTTGCAATCTTGCCAAGCCCATCGTGGCTGGTTACGGAGACTTAAATATCAAGACTGTTGAAATAAATGATTGGAGGAAATTTCCGCCCGGCGTCAAACGCATACCCACCCTCAAGATAGGCGACCAAAGCTACACGGGTGACAAAGATATTAAAGCCGCTCTCGAAGCCGAAAGAGAACGTAGAGCAGGCTTGATGACTCTCGGTCAAGCAACCGCTACACCCAAACAAACCGTGAGCCCTAGACCTACCTCGGAGGATGGCTTCTCTGACTCAAGTGGTGACGACAGTGGAGGAGATGGCGGAGGTGGAGGTGGTGGTGGAAGCGGCGGTGGAGGAGGACTTGGGAACCTCTCACAGCTATTACCACTCTTATTGGCGCTCTTAATGGCACAACAGGCGAAGCCAACAGTCGCGCCGCAAACTCCCGTGCCAACTGTTTCCCCCTTGCCCACGATAACCTTAGTGCCAACGGTAACGCCGAATCCCACCCATACCGCGACGCCTACCGTGACCCCAACGCGTACCCCGACACGACCGACCCAATTCTAGCCCGAAGCATCTTTCTACTCAGAGTAGAAAAACATCTCTGCAATGAAAAGTTGTTTGTAATACACCCTCAGGATCGAGGATTCTCCCTTTGTGAGCAGGCCCTCTGCTTAATGGGCTTAATGCCTATCGCTACCGGACCGGCGCGTTGAAAATTCGTCGAGAGACCAGCGTGCCAGATGTGGGGAGAACGTGATGCTTTTCTCGCTCGTGATCGTGTACCTGTTGATCACCATCGTTATTGGTCTGATAGCGGCCAAGCGAGTGAAGAACTCCGCTGATTTTGCCATCGCGGGGAGGCATCTTCCCCTCTCGATGATCGTCACTACTACATTCGCGACCTGGTTTGGTTCGGAAACGGTCTTGGGCATACCGGCGAAATTCGTCAACTCCGGCCTCCACGGCGTGGTTGAGGATCCGTTTGGTTCCGGAATGTGTCTCATCCTGGTTGGGGTGTTTTTCGCCTCAAAGCTCTACCGGATGAATCTCCTTACCATCAGCGACTATTATCGAGAGCGGTACGGCCGATCTGTTGAGCTGACCTGCTCGATTATTATCATGATCAGTTACCTCGGTTGGGTTTCGGCTCAAGTCACCGCGCTCGGTGTGGTTTTTAATGTTCTCTCTAACGCTGCGCTCTCTGTTCCGCAGGGCATGGTGGCGGGTGTTATGAGCATACTTGCCTACACCCTTTTCGGAGGAATGTGGTCGGTGGCGATTACGGACTTCATCCAGATGATAATTCTCGTCGTAGGACTGGCGATTCTTGCGGTATTCGCGGGAGAGCAGGCAGGTGGAATGGAGCGCGTAATCGATGTGGCCGTGTCTCGGAATATGTTTCGACTTCTGCCCGAGCCGAATTTCCGCGATGTTATGTTCTTTCTCGCCGCGGCTATCACGATGATGTTGGGATCAATCCCGCAGCAAGATGTCTTTCAGCGCGTAATGTCGGCGAGAGACTCATACGCCGCTACGCGAGGGTCGATCATAGGAGGGCTGTGCTACATGGTATTCGCCTTTGTTCCGATGTTTCTCGTGGTGAGCGCCCTCATTATTATGCCTGAAACGGCGACGCGACTGATGGTGGAAGATCCACAAAAGGTCCTTCCGACCCTCGTTGTGGAGCGGATGCCGTTCATTATGCAGGTGCTTTTTTTCGGGGCGTTACTTTCAGCCATCAAGTCGTGCGCGTCCGCGACGCTGCTAGCCCCGAGTGTTACCTTTACTGAAAATATCTGGCGTCATATCCGTCCTTATCAAAGTGACCGAGAGGCCCTTGTGGCGATGCGCGTGACGGTCTTGGTATTCAGCGCCGCTGTACTCGCGTACGCGAGCTTGATGCGAGGAAGCTCGATCTATGAGCTGGTGTCGGGCGCGTATCAAGTGACGCTTGTGGGGGCGTTTGTGCCGCTTGTATGCGGCCTGTACTGGAGGGCTGCGAGTACACAGGGGGCGGTCTTTTCAATTATTCTGGGGATCGTCTCCTGGCTACTCTTCTTCATCACCCCAGCGGGCCAGAGCTTTCCGGCTCAACTGGCGGGTCTTATCGCGGCTAGCCTCGGCATGGTTGTGGGCTCCCTTGGCCCGCAAGCGATTCGAAACGCCCATGGTCATCACTATCGGTTGAAGCAAGTAGCGCAAACTCGCCGCGTGCCGCATGCGTCTAAAACTGTCCGAGATCGCGCCGCGTAAAAACGAAGAAGATGCGAGATAAGATGTGAGAGGACGCTACTCTTCTAATAGAGCGTCCTCTCACGGAATCACGAGTTAGAACCCTACCGAATTAATCGGAGGACTTCGATCGTGATTCCACCCGCCAGCACCAAGATTTCGGTGATGTATCGGGCGGTCTCGATCTGGTTTTCTTTCTGCCGGATCGAGTCCGTTTCCTTGGGTCTCTGCTCTTGGGGGACATCAACGATAATGACCCCATGGTTGGGCAGTGCAGGGCGCCCATAGCGAGGACTGAAGTCCCGCGGAGCGGCGCATGCCACAACATTGACAAGAGCAAACCCAATCAACGCTAAGCGCAAACCCTTCATAACAACCTCCGTGTCAAAAAAAGGAACCGTGCGCTTCTATTAGGGAAAAGGAACGTCCTATCCCACAGTTAGGGTATGCTGATGGCTCGCCACCCCGTGCTGTTTAGGTGGGATTGGCATGGTATGTGGCCGGCGCAACAGCCCTCAAAAAGGTTGATTTCGCTCATCAATTAAGGCGAAATCCACCGACGTATCTAGCTCTGACTCTCTTGCCAATTAGATCCATTACCGACATCGACCTTTAAGGGCACGGCGAGTCGCATAACGTTTTCCATGGTGCTCTGAATCGCGGAGATTAATCTCTTGTTGTGTTCCGGGCCTGAGTCCTTCGCCTCGATCAAGAGCTCGTCATGAATTTGAAGAATTAAATGAGAGTCCGGATACGACTCCGTCAGGAGCTGTTCGACTCGTATCATCGCAAGCTTAATGATATCGGCCGCGGATCCCTGCAGCGGCGCGTTGATTGCGGCGCGCATGGCAAAGCCTTGGTCCCTGCCACTGGTGTCGATCGAGGAGATAACACGCTTGCGTCCATAAATGGTTTGAACCTCACCATGCGAAAGAGCGGTCTCCTCAAGCTTCGAGAAGTACTCTTTCACCTTCGGATAGCGCTTGAAGTAATTAGTGATGTACTGGCTCGCCTGTTGTACGGGAATTCCCAGTTCCTTACCTAGTCGAAATGCGCCCATGCCGTACACGATGCCGAAGTTGATGGTCTTTCCGATTCGCCGAATATCATCCGGAACCTCCTCATGGGCCGAGAGTCCCATGATCTCTCGCGCGGTGCTGGCGTGAATGTCGCGGCCCTCCTGAAACGCGGCTATCAGGGTCTCATCGCCACTCATGTGCGCGAGCAGCCGAAGTTCAATCTGCGAATAGTCAGCCGATATGAAGAAGTAGCCCGGTTCAGGGATAAAAGCGGAGCGGATACGAGCCCCTTCCTTGCTTTGCACGGGAATATTTTGCAGGTTCGGATCAGAGCTTGAGAGCCGACCTGTGCCCGTGATCGTTTGATTAAGGCGGGTGTGTACGCGGCCGGTTTTCGGAGAGATGTACTCGAATAGGGCGTCGGTGTAGGTGGACTTCAGTTTATGAAGGGTTCGATACTCAAGGATCAGAGCGGGAAGCTCGTGAGTCTCAGCCAGCTTCTCAAGAACGGATGAGTCGGTCGAAAATCCGGTCTTAGTCTTCTTTACTCCCTTGGTTGAGATCCCCAGCTTGTTGAAAAATAGATCGGCGAGCTGCTTGGGGGAGTTGATATTAAACTCGCAATCAGCGGTCTGATAAATTCGAGTCTCAAGAGCTTTTAATTGAATTTCGAATTCGGCCGACATCGCGCGAAGCTTCTCGGCGTCAACTTTGATTCCGAGTCGCTCCATCTTTGCTAAAACGGGTATGAGCGGAACCTCCAATTCATTCATGACGCGAGAGAGCCCACTCTCCTCGATGCGCGGAGCGAGATGCTCTTTAAGCAACCAGGCATAGTGAGCGTCCTGACAGGCATAGCGGGTCGCTTCGTCGATGGAAACCTCAGAGAAGTCAGCTTTCCCCTCTGTAATCTCGGTGTACTCAATTACTGGGAGGTTGAGGTAGTCGTTCGCCAAAGCGGTTAAATTAAAGTTTCTGCTGTCTGGATTCAGGAGGTACGCGGCTACCATTGAGTCGAAGGTTAGCCCTTGTGTGTTAATGCCGTGCGCTTGGAGGATGCTGATATCGTATTTAGCGTTCTGACCACTCTTGTGAACGGTTGGATCCTCGAAGCGATGTTTCGCGGCGGCGACAAAATCGCTCCAGCGAACCTGGTCCTCGGCTCCCTTGTGTCCTAGGGGAATGTAAAACGCCTGTGAATCATTCCAGCACAGCGAGATTCCCACCAGGGAAGCCGCGTGAATTTCAAGTGATGTCGTCTCAAGGTCAAAGGAGAAGGCTCGTTGGGTTTTGAAAAGCTCTTGCCACTCTGCGAAGTCACTTGCGCGGATAGTCTTGTAATCGAATGAGGAGGTGCTGTCTGAGCGTTTCGCTGGCCCGAGGATATTCTTGAATTCTTTAAAGAGTGATTGAAACTCGAATCGTTCAAAGAGCTCCCCAAGATGTATGGGGTCGATCTCTCGCTTGCGCAGGAGTTCGTCGATGTCAGTCGTGCCATCGGAGATCTTTTCAAGAGGAACATTCTGATCCACCTCGACAAGTTTACGCGCCAGCCGGAGCTGCTCGATATTTGAAGCGATGCTGTCGGCGATCTTCTTTCTATTGCGAATCTCAGAGTCCTCTTGAATCTTCTCTACTGCGGCGATTACGCCCTCAGCCGAGCCATACTTCTGGACGAGTTGCGTGGCGGTTTTTGGCCCTACGCCATCGACTCCTGGAACGTTATCGGATGAATCGCCCGTAAGAGCCAAGATCTCTGTTACTTTATCAGGCCCTACACCGAATTTTTCAGTGACCTCTGGGATGCCGTAGCGCTGATCCTTCATCGTATCCCAGATCTGAACAGTCTCAGTCACGAGCTGCATCAGGTCCTTGTCGCCAGATACGATCACTACCGGATGTCCCTGTGTGGTTAGCCGCGACGTGAGGGTGGCGATAATGTCGTCAGCTTCGTACCCAGGGCACTCAAGCACGGGGAGTCCGAGCGCTTTTGAGAGCTCCCTAAAATATGGCATCTGCTCAAGGAGCTCGGGCGGACACTCGGTGCGGTTTGCCTTGTACTCTGGGTAGAGGTCATTACGAAAAGTTTTCTTCCCAGCGTCGAAAACGATCGCTACCTTCGATGAGTTCGCGGTGGCGACCGTTTTAAGGATCATCTTTAAGAATCCATACAGGGCGTTTGTTGGGAATCCACTCTTCGTGCTGAGGCGTTGGATCGCGTAGAACGCGCGGAATATGTAGCCAGAGCCATCGATGAGGTAGGTAATGTCGTGGGGAGTTTGCATGGGGGGAGGTTACGAGCCCCGTGCGGGGCCGTCAACAGCGCTGTTCCTAGTGTGAATAGGCAGCTTAGGTGATCCAAACGAGCAGGGTAAGTCACGCGCATCCTGAGTGCGATGTCGAGCGCGGTAGCGATAACCTATTGGTTCCTTGGGCGACGGGGCCTCACTTGTTACAGCTTTGTTATGACTTCGCCACCGATTCCGGAGGGCTGTTGAGCATACTACCAGTATACGTTAGCCGCGAGAGCTGCTTATCTCCTCGACCCAGCCAGGGTATCGGGAATGAGGACAGGCAGATGCCGCAGGTTTTTAGGAGGATGTATGAAGCAGTTGTTTGGAACTATGGTCAAAGGTTTTTTTATGAGCGCGGTGACGCTGGCGTCTGTGGCGTCGGATGCCAACGGTGAGCAGATCAAACTGGTGATGAGCTCGATCTCATCCTTAGGCTCAGCGCAGCAGAATAGTAGCGCAAAGGGATCGGTAGCGAAGGGAAACGAGCTTATTGTTCGAGGCGCAGGCGACCAAGTGGCAATCTCGAAAGAGGGTAAGATATCTTTTATCTACAAGGTCTATCAGATTAACGTCGCTTTACCATCAAAGCATTCGGATCTGAGCTTCCTGCAAACGCTGTGCGTTGATAGGTTTGAAGCGCTTCAATCCGGAATAACAAAGCGGGCGGGACTTGAGTTTACATTCGAGGGAAAGCGCCTCGGTGCGGGCGTATACCAGGTCAATAGCATACTGGGCTGCGCTGATATTCAAGTTGATCCTACTCCCGTGCCCGTGAAGACCCCAACTCCAATACAGACGCCGCGCCCAACAGCGACACCCCGTCCAACGGCAACTCCGAGACCAACGGTGACGCCGAGAAGCTAGCCCGCATGGTTCATGAGCCGTGCGGCGCTCGTACTGCGATTGCATGAAATATTCGGGCTAGGTAGTGGCGTCGCCACAACGCAAACGCGGGCTCAAGGGCCCGCGTTTTTTTTGGAATGATGGTGCTATCTCGACTACGCGATGAAAGGGAGATTGATTCCGAGTCTTTCATTCAGCGCCTTGCGAAGGCGATTCTGTACATCCACCGCGAGTGGTTGCTCCGGTTCTCGTAGCTCCGCGGCTGTGTCGACAACGTGTTTGTAGGAGGCGTAAAAGGCCGCGCACTCGGGGCATA
>JAFMIS010000123.1 GCA_017853915.1 bacterium | reverse complement strand
CCCTCAAGAATGCGAGCCGTCGCGACATCAAAGTGACTATTTCTATCCCCGAGAACGATCAGAATCGACGCGGGTGCGGCCAGCGCATTTGCATGTCGAATCTCGATAATTCTGCGCAATGCCTCTGCCATCTCCATGCGATACGTCTCCCATTCAAGGCCTGTGGGGTCTCCCTCCCCACCACGTTTTGATTTGAGGTGAAAATTAATGATCGATACTACTCGCACCGAGTCTCCGTTTCGCGCCGCGACTGCTAATTGAATCTCAAGTGGAGTCCTCGAAAATAGCCTCGGCTTCTGTTTCTTATTTATTCGCGGGAGCTCAATGCGTGAATACGCCAATGAATTAGTTATCTGCGCGCGGTCCTGAGCCACGAGGAATCCGACCGTCATCTTACCCTCAGCAGGCGGCGCAACCCGGATGTCATAAAAACGATTCGTTCTGAAGCGCAACTCCTCCGCAAGCTCCTTGAGAGCGGCCTTGCTCTCGTCCTCGTTCTTGCCAAGAACCTCTTGCACCCCGATGACATCGCATTTTTGACCAGTAAATCGCTCGGCTAGCTCCTCAACCTTCACGCGGTGTTTCTTGATGGAGTACTTACTATCTCGAGATTTTAAGACTTGGTACGTTCCAAAAAGCTTAAGGTTTTGGCTACACACGGTAAGGTCAGCCGATCCTCTGGGATCGCCCCCCGATTGCTCCATAATTCGCTTAGGTCTATGAACCTCCCTTACGGGCTCCTTGTTGATGACCTCCTGTGAGGATGTGTCATCTTGAGCTGCCGCAGGGATAGTACGCGCCGAAAGCCATACGCACTGAGCTATCATCGCTATGAAAACAGCACGCAAAATGAGGCTCTGCTGTTTACGTTTCCCGTTAACTACATCCCACATGACTTCATCCTCCACGATCGACTACGCGCTCGCTCAGTAGTTTGGAAAAGGGACTCGATTGATAACGAGCCCTCCAGCGCTGAGCGGATCCGTGTCAACGCCAGTCTTCCTATTAGCAAAGCGTCAACGATATCCTGATGTTTTTGAAGCTCGCCTTCACTGCCAGCCAGCCCTATCCTCGCGAGCTCCTCCCCATACAGGTACGCGACTGTCTTCCGGGCGGTCGCTTTTACCTCATCCCGAGGCATCTGCTTACCTCGTAGACCCATAATCTCATAATGAACCGATCGAGGATTCACCCGCCCTGGAACAGCAACAGCCCGCGCCCGCGCCAGGGACTCAAAAATACTCCGCACTTGTTCAACCTTGAGTGCATTGTGGGGATCCTTAACAGTCGTCGGCGCTTCACACACCAGAACATCCACCGAGCCTAATCCAAGATCGGAAAAGAGCGCCTCAATGTTTCGCTGAAGCACCCGCAAACGCTCTGCCATCGGAAACGATGGTGATTGCCCCTTAATCTTGCCGACTGACAACACGCCTCCTGTCTCAATGCAAAGCAGAACCCACCCCGAACATGTCAGGCTGGGGTCTACTGCGAGCAGGTTGCGGTACACGGTCATATGGGGAGGATAGCCCTAAGCTGGCTAAGTGGCTATCCTCTCAATACATTTGTGGGCGACCGACGAGCATCAGAGACGCCATTGGAGAACCCCGCAGGAACAAACACGATCGACCCACAAACCTTCCAACCTACCGAAACTAGGAACCATGTCGGGTGGACAGCCTACCAGGGCGCTGCTATAACCGCCCCTGGTTGGTGCTTAAGTAGCGCCCCGCCCAAGGTCCCACGGTCGTCTTTGCCCTCCTGGAGAGGGAAACTGGATAGCCCCCTGACCAGGGAACGGAAGATGTTTGAGCAAAGGGTTGGTATTGTAATGGACCAGGAACTCCTGACAGAGCTATATCGGAAGATGCTGAGGATTCGGCGCTTCGAGGAAGAAGCCGCGCGACTCTACACCGAGAAAAAAATCGGTGGATTTCTACACCTCTATATCGGCCAAGAGGCGGTAGCGGTGGGTTCTCTTTCAGTTCTTCAAGACAATGATTATGTAATGACGGCGTATCGATGCCATGGGCATTACCTCGCTCGAGGCGGCTCAGCTCGCGCTGGGATGGCCGAACTGCTGGGAAAGGCGACCGGTTGCGCAAAAGGCCGTGGCGGCTCGATGCACTTCTATGACGTTGAGAAACGGTTCATGGGAGGATGGGGCATCGTGGGAGCTCAGGTGCCTGTGGCTGCTGGACTGGCCTTTGCGGAGAAGTATAAGGGAACTGACGCGATTTCGATCTGCTTCCTGGGCGATGGAGCGATCAACATCGGATCATTTCATGAGGGGCTCGCGCTCTCAGCGCTGTGGAAGATTCCCGCTATCTTCGTGATTGAGAACAATCAGTTCGCTATGGGTACCCCGCTGGAAAAGACTGCTCCATCGGAGGATCTCTCGATTCGAGCCCTCGCCTACCCCATGGCTCGCGAAACCGTAGATGGCCATGATGTATTCGCTGTACGATCCGTGATCCATGCCGCGGCAAAGAGAGCTCGGGAGCAAAATTTACCTACCCTGGTTGAGGCTAAAACCTATCGCTATCGCGGTCACTCGATGGCCGACCCAGCCAAGTATCGAACATCTCAAGATGTCGAGGCTTGGAAAGCTCGGGATCCGATCAAGGTGATTGGGGAAAAGATGGAAGCGCTGGGTATGAAGTCGCTTCGCGATCAGATCGACCAAGAAATTGAGGATGAGATTCAGGACGCGGTGCGGTTCGCGGAAGAATCCCCATTCCCGGCTCCAGAAACCGCTTTGGATTACACATATGTCTAATGCTATGGAAATATCATCGGAACAACAGTCGGCTACGCGAGAGATTCAGATTCGCGATGCGCTCCAAGAGGCGATGACCGAAGAGATGCTTCGAGATGATCGTGTGTTTTTGGTCGGTGAAGAGGTAGGCTCATACAACGGCGCGTACAAATGCTCGCGAGGCATGCTCGATCAATTCGGCCCAAAGCGAGTTATCGACTCCCCGATAGCGGAGAATGGATTCGCCGCGATCGGTGTTGGCGCTGCGATGGCGGGCCTGCGGCCAATCGTTGAGTTCATGACCTTTAACTTCTCTCTCTGTGCGATCGATCAGATTATCAATACCGCCGCCAAAGCTCGTCTCATGTCAGCGGGCCAACTGTCATGCCCTATCGTCTTCCGTGGTGCTGGCGGAGCGGCTTTTCAGCTAGGCGCACAACACGCAAACTCCTTCGAGCAGTTTTATGCGTACACGCCTGGTCTAATCGTGGTCGCTCCAGCCACTCCCTACGACATGAAGGGATTGCTCAAGAGCTCCATTCGGGATGACAACCCCGTCGTATTCTTTGAGTCCGAATTGACATACGGCAAGCGAGGACCAGTTCCAGAAGGCGAGTACCTTGTGCCCATCGGCAAAGCCGATATTAAACGCGAGGGCTCCGACGTCACTATCATCACGTGGTCCAAGAGCGTGTTCTTGTGCTTGGACGCGGCTGAAGCTTTAGCACAGGAGGG
This sequence comes from bacterium, assembly GCA_017853915.1. GTDB lineage: Bacteria > Bdellovibrionota_C > UBA2361 > UBA2361 > OMII01 > OMII01. Next base: position 3,710 of record JAFMIS010000123.1, on the reverse strand, counting down.
TATCTCTGCTGAGGTGGTTGACCTACGCACCCTTCGCCCGCTCGACCGAGAAGCAGTTCTCTCATCAGTAGCTAAGACTCATCGCTGTGTGGTGGTCCAAGAGCAACATGAAGTAGCCAGCTATGGAGCGTATCTGAGCCATCTAATCTCCACCGAGATTTTTGATGAGCTCGACGCGCCAGTAAAGGTGATCTCAACCCTTGACGCGCCGATGCCATACTCAAAAGCGCTTGAGGTCGTCCTCCTTCCCAGCAAGGAAGGAATCGTGCAAGCCGTGCGAGAGATCTGCGGGTAAGATTCTAAGGAGGCCAGAGCAGCCCCGAAAATCATGCCGAGCATACCCTTTAATGCCAGTCATCCAACGATCGCGCCGTCGGTGTTCATAGCGCCATCGGCCTGGATCATAGGAGATGTGTCCATACGAGAACACAGCTCAATATTCTTCGGCGCGGTAATTCGAGGCGACATTCAGCCAATTTCAATCGGGGCAGGCACCAACATCCAAGAGCATGTGATGGTGCACACATCTCATGATATGTCTCCGATCGATATCGGGGACAATGTTACTGTGGGACATCGAGCTATTATTCATGGATGTCGGATAGCACATCATTGCCTGATTGGCATGGGCGCTACGATTCTCGACAATACGACAATCGGCGAGTTCTCAATAATTGGCGCACATACCTTGATCCTCAAAGGCACCACCATCCCACCACGAAGCCTTGTTATCGGAAGCCCAGGCAAGGTGGTCAGGGAGATAACCACGGAAGAAGAAGCTGAGCTGAAACGCTCGGCTCTAAGCTACCAAAGCCTCGGCGAGTCCTACGCCAGATACTTCAGAACCTTACCAGCCAATCCCTAGGGTTTGCGCTCCCGCCCTGATTCACCCCTACAGCCCCCGATACTTCCAAAGGCTCGTACGCTATGCACCGATTAGCCACTCCCTAACAGATCCCAATCGAAAGCGACTATTACCGACACGACACCCGTAGCCATAAACTCGCTACTTCAAATATTAAAGCTAGGACTTTTGATTCACCCTAACCTATCGTATCTATTGTGCCGTATGCGAAATGAACCAACGTCTCGCCAGCCCGAGAAAACTGGTGCCTCCCCGGGAGAACTTGCTGCAATTCCAGCAAGTTTTAAGATCGTTTGTCCTCGCGAGGATCTAAGATCGGCATTACAACTCAGAATTAATAACTCAAAGGCTCTCGGCGCAGCACTCAAAGCGGGAAACGATGAGATAAAGACTATCAAGCTTACTCCGGTCCGCTCTGGGCCCCTTACCATTCATGTCAGAGCAGATGAACTTCTTATCGACTACCTCGATCGAACACGCGAAGTTTCGGAGATCGCGACTGGAGTCGAAAAGCTTATCTTTCGCCGCGCGATTGTAGAAACATCGATATCCGCCCTCCAGCAATTCATCCATCAGAAAACCCTTCTCGGTAGCGACCAGTCTCAAGTGACGCTCTTTCTTCAGGCGTATACAGGCACTTCAATCAGCAGTCCGCGTGAGCTACGCCCAGTGGTGCGCGATCTTGTAGATGCCGACATCGAGCGTCTTAACCGAAAGCAGGAACAGCTACTCAAGAAATTGCGAAAATGCTCTTTGTCGTCCGTTAACTCATGGGAGCTCGCTGAGTCGAAGATCTCAACGCTCCGTGAGATGTCGCATCAGGCACTAGCGATTATCAAGCTGCGCGAACTGGCGTCCTCACGCACACCACAAAAAAGCTGGGATTCACTCAACGAGGACGTGCTTCGACAGATCGAACTCTCTATCAAAGAACTGGCTCTTTCGATAAGTAATCTGTGGTCAAGCGCTTTGGTCTCGGGAGACCGCGCGGCCGCGGAAGCGGTGATTAGCCTTCGACAAAAACTACAAACTCAGTTGCGAGCCGACGGATTCAATATCGCCGCGCCAGATCCATTTTCTCCAGAGCCTAAACTACCACGTTCTCCCCTTGATATTCTCTCGCGAACACTACCACCGCTCCATCTTGATCTTGGAACATTTCATACCCAGAGCTCTCCTCTCCCTCGATTTAACCCCGAGGTCCTGCGGGAAACTGACTCATTCACACGGCACGCTCAAGCCACTCTCGAGTACGATCAGCGATTGCGTAGTTGGACGACCTCTGATCCCGATCCTTTTGGATTTCTCCGTGAACGGCTCCTGGATATAATTCCTCATGTTCCGGCTGCCTTGCGAGACCTCCGCGACTCCTTCCCTGAGCAACTCCCTACTCATCTTACCGAATTCATAGACTGCGTATGCCTACTGCGGTTCAACGGCGGCCACGATGGTCTCGCCCATTTCGCGTCACTGGCGTGCCATCTTACATCTCAGGAGCTGAAGACGGTTCACGATATTCGCTCTGAACTGACAAGCGCGGCCAGCGCCGGAGAGGCTGATCGGGCGCGGGAAGTATCGGAAAAGCTCAATACGTACATGTCCAGTCTACCATCTTCCCATCCGCTTGATTACGTCGAGTTAATCGAGTTCGTGGCCACGTGGCCCCTCCTTCGCTCCAGAGAAGAGCGCGTCGCGGAGTGCGAACTTGCCCTCGGCCGAATAACGGCACTCAGCATCTCTGTACTTTACACGATCACCAAAGGCCTTGAGGACTCATTCTGTCACGCGCTCAAAGAGGGCACCCCCTTTGGACTTCCTGTCCTCCACCAGTTTCAAAACGACCTCGCGGGCCTATCAAGCGCGGCGGTGGTGTTGGGCAATCAACAACTCTCGCGTTTCGTGGAGCCGACCACCAGCGCTCTACTGGATCTCATCACCGCCCTTGAGGTGCGCGCGCTGCCCATGCCCGGACGCCTATCGCGACTCACTCGTGTTGAGGAAGTTGCTACGAGGTGCCAGGAGCGGCTCCTCAGGGCGACCGCTAGCGGAGAAACTCCCGCGAATGAGGATTCAGCGCTATTCTTGGTGTCGCGACACGTTGATGTCCTCCTGGAAGAACTCCGCGCGGCTTTAGACACGTATATGACCGCTCTTCCCGGTCGCTTTGGAGATATTGACACCCGAGGAAGTACTCAGGAACTTGTCGCGCTCATGAGGGAGGCCCTTGAGGTACTCAGCGGCTGCTCCGACGCGGAGGTGCGACACGCGATCTCGACCCAAGTAGATTCAGCGGCGCTATCATGGACTAACATTATCGGAGACTCACTTGCGACCGGAGTAGCTGCGTGCAAACAGCAGCTCAATCAAACCTCAGACTGGTTTAAAGTTCTCTCCGATTTTCTTCCATTGATGGAGTGGCATGCCCTAGAGGCTCAGCAGCTTTCACAGCTCTTCCGAACAACTCCGACACAGAACAGCGCGGTTAGAGTAAATCATGTTAACCATATGCTAGAAACAGCGCGTGAAGGGTTGGCTCAGTATCTCGTATCGAATCCAGGGGCATTTCGAACGTTCTTGAACAGACTACAGGCTACGTCTCGCAACACTCAGAGCAAAGACCTCGAAGCCATGGCACGTCAAATTCTATCGCTACCAATAGCCCCAGGCAGACTACCTGATAGGGGGCTCAGGGAATCCTACGAGGGGCTAAAGAGCCGCGCACATCAGGCCTAAAAAAGATTCTGCCACTTTGTGTTCCGAGCTTTAATAATCGACGCGTTCAGATCAGTCAGCGCGCGAGCGAAATCCTCAAACAGCTTCTCCATAAGGGTGGCATTAGAACGGA
>JAFMIS010000122.1 GCA_017853915.1 bacterium | reverse complement strand
ACTACAGCTGCACTACAGCCGCATGGTACTAAGACCTGTTACCAATACCTGCTCTACCGCCCAGGATGGCAACTAGTCTAATCGCCGTGACAAGCCCGTCAAAGACCAGCCATGGCTCTGCAAGGCATTTAAAATCCCCAATGTATCCCCATGGATAGATGTTCGAGAGATTTACCTGGAAAAACCCGACTGTCGACGAGCGAACCGGCCAGGCTCTTGAAACTACCGTATCGCTCGCCCTCAACCCATGCCGGGGGTCATAAAACCCACCGAAAATACGTTATAAATCGCGCGGCTAGTAGTAGCAATTCGACTGTGACTCGCCTAAGAGTTCAGGAGCAACACCGGCGAGCTACCTATTCCGCATGGGCCTACGAACATGTCCAAGTCTTCGCTGAATGGATACTGTTTTCACCTCCGGGGCTGGTGTGCGATAAAGTGACCCGCAGGACATAAGGAGCGAAACCGTGAATCAACGCAGAACCGCATGGGCCTTTCAGATTGGCTCCGTAGCTCATATACCAATTAAAGTTCACATCACGTTTCTTATTCTTTTTATCTGGCTGGTATTCGGATTCGAAGGCATCTCCCCATCGCTTGAAGGAGCGTATGTGCTCTCGATCTTCGCATGTGTACTTTTGCACGAATTAGGACACGCCCTGATCGCTCAACGCTTTGGTGTTCAGACCCGCGACATCACGCTGTACCCATTTGGTGGAGTAGCCTCAATACTTACACAGCCATCAGCAAAAGCTGAATTGGCGATCGCTCTTGCGGGACCGCTGGTTAATATCCTGATCGCGTTGGCGCTCTATCCCTTCGCGACGATCCCAGACCTACAACACCCCGATCCAAGCAAAGTTTCGTTCATCACTCGGCTCTTTTTTACCAATGTGGCGTTAGCCTTCTTCAACCTCTTGCCAGCTCTTCCGATGGATGGCGGACGTGTGTTGAGAGCCATTTTAGCTCTCTGCCGCCTCAGAAAACCGACAAAGGTCGCCGCTCGAATCAGTCAGGGGCTGTGCGTCCTCTTGGGGATCGCGGCAGTGTACACGTCACAGCCGATGCTGTTCGTGATCGCCTTTATCGTATTCTTTGGCGCGATGCAGGAGCATGTTCGAGCGGAGACAAAGATAGTAGCCGGAGCGTTCACAGTGGCAGATGCCATGATTCCGCGAGAGAGGCTGGAGACCCTGCCTCACAGCACCACCATAGCTCAGGCGTTACATTCAGCATTGACATCTCTACAACCTCTGTTTCCGATCGTTAACGGCGAACACTTACTGGGGGTGGTGTTTCGCGAGGATCTCTTGGAGCATGCTGCCACTCATTCGGATGACTATGTCGGTGAGATTATTACTCGCACGCTTCCCGCTCTGGAATCTTCAACTCCCCTCTCAGAGGCTCTTAACGTTCTGGAGAGATCTAATGCCCTGGTCGCCTCAGTTCAGCGCGAGGGGGCCTATGTTGGCCTCTTAGTATACGATCGCCTCTCTGACTTCCTGTTGATGCACGAAATTAGGCGCGCGATTAGCAAGGATGATGAAGCTGAATGGTCGATGCCGTGGTAGAGCAAACTCCTCAGGGTGTGGATACCTGCCCTCCTTCCAACGCGCTTACTCAATCGGTTGTTACCACGACCATGACCCTACTTGGCTTAGTACCGTTCTCGTGTCGAGGTACCATCGGTTGGCTTGTCGGATACCTGGCAGGCCTCTTCCCCTCCCGCGAGCGCCGAATCGCGTCACTCCAGCTGCAACGTTTTCTGGCGAGTCGCGACAGTAGCTCAATCGTGCCCAAGGTCTTCGCAAATGCGGGCCGAACCCTGCTTGAGTCAATCAACCTGCGGCCGATTATAAAACAGCGCGAGTCAAAGATACGCTGCGCAAACTGGCCCGCGATACGGGCGTGGGTTCAGGATACTCGCCCAATTGTGGCGTTAACAGCCCACACCGGAAACTGGGACCTCCTCGCTGCATATGTCATCGCCGAGGGGATCCCCCTGACGACTATAGGACGAGAGGCTCGCAATCCGATCGCCCAGTCTCTCCTCAAGGGTATCAGGGAGGGGTATGGGATCGAGACGATCTGGCGCTCGGACCGCAGCGGAGTAAAGCGCCTGTTTGAGTGCCTGCGAGAGCGCCGTACTATCGCTGCTCTGATTGATCAAGACACTCGTGTAGAGAGCCTGATGGTGCCATTCTTTGGTTCACCCGCAAAAACTCCCTCTTCCTTGATAGCTATGGGACGCAGAGCCAACGCGAGGTTCGTGAGCGCTTTTCTTTTTCGCTCGTCACCTCGAACCTTCGAGGTCTTTGTTGAGGAGCTACCGGATTCCGGCGATGACAAAACCGTGCTTGAGGAGTACAATCGCAGACTCGAAGCGCTGATCAGACGATTCCCAGACCAATGGGTTTGGTTTCACAAACGTTGGCGCACACAAGCAGATGGAACCACTCTTTCGACTCGTGATTACCTCGAACACCTCTCGGCACAGATCGGTCATCACCCCTTCCCCGACCACCACGGCCTGCGGTCCTAGAAGACGACGCGGACAGATGCGGTATCGTGTGTTGCTGGCTCTCGCGGTTATCCCACCCTCGCTTCTAGCCTGCTCATCCCTCAGCGAGCACGAAGATCCAATTCGCCTCGCTGAGCAGCAAACCGAGCAGGGGCACTACGAGGAGGCACTTGTGATCTATCAAGAGCACATGGAAGACCGACTGGCGCAGACCAACAGACCTGAATGGGAGAACCCCTACTTCTATCTTCTCGCCGTGGGCGACATATACCTCCAAATGGGACAACCTGAGCGAGCCCTTGCGTCGTACAATGAGGCAGAGAAGCACGGCGTTGAAGCAAGTTTAATCTCTGACCGCTATCGCTCGGTGGCCCATTGGTACATCGAGCAACGGCAGCTTGAACAGGCCCTCGAAGTATTAAGGAAATATAGAGACCGGGATTCCCTCCTCTTTGATTCTCTTCTCGATAAGGTGGGGCGCGCCCTGACAGCCCAAGAGTCCGCCCGTTCGGGTGCTACTCAGAAACACTCCATTCCCACCCGTTAGATCTTGCCATTTCCGGTCTCACGCGCTACCAACAGGACATGACAGGTATCGATGACAACGCCCCTGCGGCACTCGCTTCCAAGACAATCCACGATAATTCTATTGTTGAGGGCGCTCCTTTTCCGATCGTGGCGGCTTTTTTTGACATCGATGGAACGCTCGTTGGTCCATCACACTTCATCGCTCCGCGGACTAAGGACGCCATTTCCAAACTAAAGGCGCTGGGAGTATCCGTCGGATTCGCTACCGGACGAGCAAGCTTCGCAACCGCCGAGTTACGGCAGGAACTCGGCATATCCGGACCATCGATGTTTTTTGCTGGCTCGCTGATTCAGAACCCGTCAACCGGACAAACGCTTTACCGGGTCGAAATGTCGAATGACACCCTACGCCGACTTATCGATGTCGCCACGACCTATAAGAGTCACCTTGAGTTTTACACAGAGACTGACTTCTTCGCCGAGCGGATAACCGAAGAGCTAACTATCCACCAGCAGTACTGCGCTCGACCGGCCCGCATCTCCCCCCTACATCAGGTCATGCGAGAGGAACTCGTAATTAAGGCAGTCATGATGGCACGGGTCGGGGAATCAGAGGCTCAGCTCCGCTCCCTTCTTGCCTCAATTCCGGGAATAACGGTGACCTATAGTTATGGAGCCGCCCACGACGACATCGTTTTCGCGAATATCGTTGATATGCGAGCCACTCGAGAGGCGGCATTTAGCGAGCTTCTTAAGATACATCAGTGCTCGCCGGCGATGGTAGCGACCTTCGGCGATTCGGAGGCTGATCAAGTCTTTCTTCGACGAGCGCGATTTGGTGTTGCGACGGGTAATGCTATCCAAGTGGCGAAGGAGGCCGCCTCCTATATAACCTCACCTGTCGAGAAAGGCGGCGTGGGTCTCGCGATTGAAAAGCTATTTCTTGCGCGGGCTGGCTGATCCTAAACCACCTAGGTGTATGAGCTCCGAAAATATTCCCACCATGGAGCGAAAATTTAGGGGAAACTCAAGGTATACATGTCCCGCGCTCAATGCCAACAGCGCGGCGAAGCCAACCTCGTAGCTAATCGCATATGCCCCGACCGCCATCATGTAGAGAACCAGAATACAACAGAGACGTGCCTGTGACATTTCATGCCAATTAATCACTCGAGTCTTCGAGAACCAGTTGAGATAATGATACGTATACGCGAAAGCCAAAAATCGCATCGCGACCTGTATATCGCCGTATCCAAGCGACACGCCGAAAACCCGATTGAGATAACGACACAGTCCGTGAAACGGCTTCGATGCCTCCAGGGCGTATTGACTCGCATGGTAGCTATCGGGCGTTGTGAATACATACACACACAAGAGAGGTGACGCCAGATATACAAGAGCGGACAGGATCCCGCTCGTACTACGTCCCTTTAACGCGCCGTATACAATAAACAACCCGGTAAAAACGTATACATGTATTACCGTGGGAAGAAGTGCCAGAAAGAACGTGGCGATGATACCGTAGCGCCTTCCTAGATACCCGACTCCACATCCTATCACGACCAGAGCGATCTTCTTTCGCCAATCCTTGCAGAAGGCCAATCCCGCAGCGGCTGTAAAGCTTCCAGCAACGAGCATGAGATCAATCTGGGATCTCCACGGTATATCAACGATGAACCCCATACCGAGCGGGATCAGCGGCAAGGCGAGAACACACCAATCATATCTTCCCACACTAAAATAGCGCCGATCATGCAGCCACGAAATCTCCGTTAAGTAGTGCAACGGGCCCAGAACGGCATACGCGATAATAAAGACCTCAAAGGGCATGTATGCCGCTAGCAGGAGGGCAAAGATCATGAGCCCTATGTTTACGTAATTAATCAGGTCAATCTCATCGGACCCGATTGCGGGAGCAGATCTAGCTATGGGCGTCTGGGGCGTATCCGTCATCTCGGGAGAACCTCTCCTGGTTCATACCCTGAACCCCCTATTTTCGAAACACGAAAATAATCTACTCCGGGGTGAGCTATGAATACGCGCGGCACGACTCTCGTAGGAATCTGAGCCTCGACTTGGTACTACTGCAGTGCACCCGCCATCACCATCAATTGGTCAGGACGCGGTGCATCCAGAATTACCTGCGACGACTCTGGCCCGACTCCCACCAATCGTAGGCGAGGAAGATCACGGGTCACCCAACGCTCCTCCCCATATGCCGCGACAACTGTAGCGGCATATGCCGTAGCCACATAACGCTGCGCGTTTAAGGGGAGGCTCCAAAAGCTGCGAACCTGCGATATGTCCTCACTCCAGCCAGGACAGATGGTATACACCGCCGAAGAGGCTCTCCTGATGCCATCATCGACCGGCATCACCCGGGAAACCTCACCAGTGGGCAGCCGATACGCCGAACAGATCTTGAGAGCGCCATCCCACGAACTTGACAGCTCAGGTGTCTGGGTCAAAACATCTATCTTATTGATAACCATTTCATCAAATCCGCCGTGTCGAAGCACGTGGCCCTTCTCGACCGCATCAAACCACCCTACCATGCGCTGTCGACCCGTTGTGGTTCCGAATTCAATCCTTCTAAGCGCTGTCCCTAATGGATGCTCTTCACCGATTTCAGTTAAGAAGACGTGGGTCCCAACCTTAGTGTCATACGCTTTACACACGCCGATATTGTGAATTGGCTGCACCGGAATCTCCGCGGATTGAAAAAACTCCGGCACATAGGTGTGTGAAGCGGTCACATTAGGGCTGAACCCATGCCGCTTATCGAGCCAATAGGCCTGGCCAAACTCGCCGAACACAAACTGCCCAGCCTCCTGGCATTCGAAGACCCTCTGAGAGAGGCTGCCGAGGTTAAATCGCAACCTCTGGCCCGCTGCCCAATACGCGTCAACGATCGCCGCCGCGTTAAACGTAAATGGTTTTGCCCCGCAGAATTCTGTCAGGTCGAAGGTTGTCGGGGTGTAGATGCCTCGCGCGATAGAGTCAGCATTTGCCTTCACTTCAGCGTTCGATAGCGACTCAAAGAACCCCCTCCAATCCGCTGGTGAAATACGATCACAGGAGGCAGCAAGACGCTCTGCTCGGCGGATACGCTCTATCATTTTTCTGGAGAACGTATCGAAATCGCCAGCAAGGTCCCCATAGTGAATTACGTACTGCAAGACTTCATCGCCAAACGCTGGCGAGATGCCTCTGCCTGTCGATCCGCGGGGCACATCACGCTGCGCCTCTTGAACCTTATCAAGCACACGGTGAGTGATATCACTAAGCATCGTTCTCTGATCGATGATGAGGCGTCTGAAAACCTGATAGCCCGCCTCCTCCAGCGGTATTCCTTCCCAGAGAAACTTGAGCGGGTCAGCCACAACACCACGCCCGACTCCCAGCGTCTGCACATCAGGATCGCCCACTCCTGCGGGCAATAGGTTTAGCTTCAATCCATCAGCGGTGTGCCCTGAGTTAGCGCCACCATTAACTTTAAATACTAATCCGACAATATCTCTCCGTCCGGTCATACCACGCAGAATTCGGGCAGCGTCAGGAATAGTGCGTCCCTTACCCTCGTCGCCCGTGCTGATTCCGGTAACCGCTACGAGCGAACTCTTAAACGGAGCAAGTCCCGTCACGAGCGAGGAAAGATCAAATTGACCAAAGGGAAAGAGTAATTGCTTGGGAAAGGGAGAGAACTGCGACTCGCCCGGAACAACATGCTGCATAGACCACCTGCATAGTGAGAACAACGGCTGTCAAGGCTAGAACACCATACCTTAAACACGCAAGGCTAGAAGAGGGCGGCGGGTATTGGTTTTCTTGCATGCATCACTACAACACCGGGGACTATGATTTGGGGAATTCTAAAACGATCTATAACCGACTACGAAGTGCCCGAGTCGCTGAGATCTGGGCGCACTTGATATTGCCGCTGCATACGAGGGCCGGACTCTGGCGATTCACCAATAGGCGGAATTCAGATGATAACGTAAACGACGAATGCCTCTGATAATTCGCGACATCTCAGCGCCCGACCCGGGCGCCCTCCAATCATTGGCGATCATCAATCGGGGCCACCCAAAAAACGATGCCTCTTTGGAGGGCGGCCGGTCCGGCCGCCGGGTATAACGTAAACCAAAAATATTGATGGTCATTGTGACATCGCGGCGCCCGACCCGGGCGCCCTCCAATTAATTGCGGTCATCAATCGGGGCCGCCG
>JAFMIS010000121.1 GCA_017853915.1 bacterium | reverse complement strand
CTCCTCGTATCACAATCTGAGTCGTCATCTCTACACCGGCGAAGAAGAGGGGGAAAAGCAGGGGCAGCGCAAGGATGGGGATCAGGACCCCGCGCAGTTTAGACGTTCCTGCTATACCAACAAGAAGCACGACGAGAGCGGCCAACGCCAGGCTTGATCCAAACCCGATGGTGAGCAGATCTCCGAGACTCGAGACCATCGGCTGATCCAGAGACGCCGAGAGTATCGCTGACAACACCACAAAATCGCCGAGGAATAAAAATGTAGTGACGACTACTTTCGCTAGGTACATCTGAGCGCCACTCACTCCAGCCAAGAGAAGCCCCTCGAAACCACGCCCCTCGAGCTCCGACTCGCTCGCTCGAGCTACAGCGATAGTTGCCGACAGGAGAAAAACAACCCAGAGCAGCATAGGAAAGATCTTTTTTGTCGTGAGAGGATCAAGCACAGCGGAGCTCACACCCGCGCCCACGAGAAGCGCCATCATAATAGCGTTGCACCCCAGAAGAGTCACAAACTCGCGACCACGGCACTCTAATCGAACTTCCTTGCCAATAAGGACAAGAAGCACCCTCCACCACGTGGTCATCGATTCACCTCCTGGTACCTTTGAATCAAAGACTCAATACTCGCCCGAGGAGCCGCAGCACCGGAATCGACCACGCGACCACCCCGCTCAAGCACTACCACACGCGAGGCTAGATCCCCCAAACGATGAACATCGTGCGTCGCCACGATCACCAAACCATCCTGGGCAACCTGCGCGATCTTGTCCCTCAAAAATTGGGTCGCCTGATGATCGAGATTGCTCGATGGCTCATCGAGTATGAGCGCCTTTGGAGATCCCATGCACGCTCGCGCGAGAGACACCCGCGCCTGATATCCTTTTGATAGCTCACCGAGCTGTTTATCGGACACTTCAACGAGCGACCATTCAGCCAAAGTATTATCAACTGAGGCGCTACAAACATCGAGCACTCGAAGTATCAGTGAAAGATTTTCCCGAACAGTTAGCTTGCTATACAGGAGCGGATAATGAGACGCAAAGCCAAGCCTACCCTCTTTCAGGGATACCGTTCCCCCATCAGGTCTCGTCAATCCAGCCAGCATGCGCAGAAGAGTGGACTTACCCGCCCCGTTTGACCCCAGGATAAGAACGAGCTCCCCGCGATTAAAGCTTAATGAAAGATCTCTGATAACCAGCTGATGACCGAAAGCCTTCCGAAGAGACGTCGCTGTAAGGATAGCTGCGTCCTGACCTGACTGGCGCTCATGCGACGCTTCAACAGATGGACTGTTAGCGCTGCTCATGCTTTCGAATCTCATCCAAAATAACAGCGACTTCTAAAGAGAGCTCCTGCTTGGAGCGCTCGAAATCTTCGGGAGATATCTTGCTCATCGAATAGTCGAGCTCAAGATCTTTGATGGCGCGTAGCGACCGCTCCTTGGAATCATACAACGCTCGAAGGGCGTCTGAACCGGGCAACACGGAATCGCCCGCAAAAGCAGGTTCGAAGAAGGCACCGGTTAGGAACGCGCCGACGAGGAGAGCTAAGAGCATGGAAAGCACAAGTGAGATACTCATATCGATTGACTTACCCCCCCTAATTCAACCCGCCGAGCTGTTGTCACCCGCGCGACTGGAACCGCTACCACGACCCCACCGAGGATCATGATAATAGCGCCGTACCAGAGCCAGACCTGGAGCGGGTTAACAAACACTTTCATCGAGGCCTTCGCGCCGCTCTCATCAACTCCAGCAAGAATCAGGTACAGATCTTCTCGCTGTCCCATTCTGAGCGCCACCTCGGTCGTAGTCTCTTTGTTGCGTGGATAGAAACGGAGCTCTGGCACCAGCACTTGCAAGATTGAATTGTCTTTGAGGGAGCGCACCACCACGTGAGCTTGGATGGCGCTGTAGTTCGCTTTCTCCTCCTCATGAAACTCCGAAAGCTCAAGAGCGAATCGCCCTACAACAAACTTCTCCCCGGGAGCGAGGGTAAACTCACGCTCGATTTTGTGCGCCATGGACGCCGTAATCGCGACCGTCATGATCAACACGCCAAAGTGAATGATGTGCGCCCCGTACTTGATTCTATGCCGTCGAGCGAGGGACATAATATTCGACGGCGACCACTCCGAAGCGTCCGTTATCCCGCTTTGAGCTCGGAGACCTCTTTGAAGCTCGCTGAGAATCGTCATCAACACAAAAAAGCAGATCGCGTATGAGAGCACCGGGTAAAACTCCGTGATCCCTGCCCACACCAGCGCTGTGGCGACGAGAAACGCGCCCACGAATGGAAGCGCGAAGGATCGAGCCAATTGCCGCGGGGAAGAACGCCTCCAGGCAATCGAGGGGCCTACTCCCATGAGGAATATCAAGGCCAGAAAAAGCGGAATGTTGACGCGATTAAAAAATGGAATCCCAACCGTCTGCTTCTGTCCCGTGAAAGCTTCCGAGAAGACGGGGAACATGACTCCCCACAACACCGCAAAACATATACTCAGGAGAACCAAATTATTAAGGAGGAAAACCGCCTCCCGCGATAACAAGCTCTCGATCGCTCGGGCTGGTTTCAAATCTGAGAATCGAAACACGACCAATCCGACGGTCACAACAGCTATCGCCGCGAGGTACGAAAGGAACACCCACCCTATATCAGTTGAGGCGAACGCATGCACGCTCTGCACGATTCCTGACCGCGTCAAGAATGTCCCAAATACTGTGAGCGAGTATGTCAGCGCTACGAGAAAGATATTCCATATCTTCAACATCCCCTTGCGCTCTTGGACCATGACGGAGTGAAGAAACGCGGTCGCGGTGAGCCACGGAAGAAACGACGCGTTCTCAACAGGATCCCATGCCCAGAAACCTCCCCATCCCAACTCTAGGTACGCCCAATGACCACCAAGGACGATTCCAGCAGTAAGAAAGGTCCATGCCACCAGCGTCCAGCGGCGCGTCAGACGAATCCAATCATTCGACATATGCCCTGACGCAAGCGCCGCCATACAAAACGCGTACGGAATTGCGAGCCCAGTGAAACCCAAATAGAGCGTCGGAGGATGAATCGCCATGTACTCGTTCTGCAGCAGGGGGTTAAGTCCTCGCCCGTCGGAACCTACAAACGACTTCACGTACCGAAACGGATTAGTGAGGTAGAGTGTAATCGTCGTAAAAAAGAGCGTCGATGAGTTAAGGAAGCAGTAGAGCCATGGGCGAAGAGGGCGCGGATAGCTCACCGAACTTCGAGCAACGAGCGCGCAATACATCGCCACAAAAAAGCACCACAACAGCATCGAGCCATCCATACCTCCCCAGATCGCGGTGATCTTGTAGATCCACGGCATATCACGATTGGAGTACTGCCATACATATTGAACGGTGTAGTCGTTTGTTACAAAACCATACCCAAGCCCAACAAGAGACATCGCGAGCGCTACGCTCGTAGCGACGGTGGCGCGCCTTGTGAACTCGACCTGCGACGAGGAGCCCGCGCGACAACCAAGGAACGCGCCGTACACACACCCCACCAGGGCAAGGATCCACGCTAAACAAAGGGAAAAATGGCCAAACTCAATCACACTATCACCTGCTCATACTTCACGATCCTTCGGCAGCGGAAGTTGCTCCAGGGACCGCGGGCTCATATTTCGATGGACACTGCGTTTGAAGCTTGGCCGCTTTGATTACGCCCCCTACAAAATCGCCGTCGATCAACACATCTCTACCGACTTGAAACATATCAGGCCTTAAGCCCCGATATTCAACCGGCACAACCGCGTCGCCACCTTTCGGATCTCGCACTGAAAACGATAGAAGAAAAACAGGCTCTGTCTGATACTGAATGGGATCTACGACTCGCCCACCAACCCTAATTCGAGGGAGATCGCTGGCATGCGCTCGCGCGATCAACTCTGACGGCATCAAGACCAAGGAGCTCGTACCACGGGTAGCTTGGAACACCAGCACGGCCCCGACCACGATAAAAAAAACAACCAAACTTATAAATACTCGGCCCATACGCCTCATCTGCCTGAAGGTGCTCAGGATGGTATACCAACGACGCTTCTTTTACCACTACACCGAGGCGCACAAGAAGCGCCCGAACGAGGGCGAAAAAACAATAAAAGCAGGATATTAGAAAGCGGCTCCACGGGGGGTTTACTGCCGGACCGTGTGAAGGACCAAATAACAGAAAGCCCCCAACCCTCACAGCGCTACCGACATATTCGGCTGGAGATTTGAACCAAACGGGCACTTCGTGGACCCGAGACTAATCTATCCACTGATCAAGCTCTGCTCCAAGTTGCTTCGATACATGCTCTTTTAATTTATCACGCAGCTTGTTCTCAATCTGTCGCACTCTCTCCTTGCTGATGCCCAGAAGATCGGAAAGCTCCTGAAGAGTCTTCTTTTCATCGTCCATGATTCGACCATGAAATATCGCCTTGTCCTTGTCTGACAACGAAGCCTCAAACTCCCCGATTGTCGCTTCCAAGGCCACACGAAGCTGTTTCTTGGCCACGTGATCCTCGGCTGATTCCTTATCGCTGGGAAGTACCGAGAGCAAATTAGTGTCTGTATCATCCTTGAGAGGGGCGTCCACACTTACATCGCCCCCACCGAGACGCTGAGACATCTCGATCACTTCACCCTCTTTGACATTAAGGCGTTCTGCCAACAACCTAGTGGACGGATAAATCCCCTCTTTCTCCAGGCGATCGCTCTCTTTTTTTAGATTAAAGAACAACTTTCGCTGCGCCTGGGTAGTGCCGATCTTTACCATGCGCCAGTTAGCGATGATGTATCGAATGATATATGCCCGTATCCACCACACCGCGTACGAGGGAAATCGAACTCCTCGATACGGATCAAAATTACGAACGGCTTCCATCAGGCCTATATTTCCCTCCTGAATCAGATCGAGCACATTCTTCGCGACTCGCTCGTAGTCTCGGGCTATCTTTACTACCAACCACAACGAGCCAGAAACGAGTTTATACGCCGCGTCTGGGCTCTTGGTGTTCACATAGTCGACGGCCGCCTCATACTCATCTTCTTTGCTGAGTGGGGCAAACTTGCGAATCTCAGCGAGGTAGGCATCAAGAGGGTTGTAACGTACCAGCGCCGCTGAGGGGGTATCATCTTCGCTCTCAACCGGCTCTTCGTCCGCCGAGAATTGGCCAGGCTCAACCTCAAGCAACTCCGGCTCCTCGTCGATGGAGGCGTCTACAGGATCGGAGGCAGGCTCTGCCGGAAGAACTTCTCCCTCTAACACCTCTCCCGACTCAGGCACATCCTTACCCGAGAGCGGCTGAACCTGTGATTTGTTTTTTGAACGATTTTTAGACAAAGATCTCCGCACCGGTACGTACAATGACACTCACACCAGAATGAACCCTCGGCGCCAAGAGTTGTCACTCCCTTAGCCCGCGTAGTGTATACGCGACTCCTGGCCGGATCTAGCCCAGCAACCTTACACTGCCCGTTGCTCACCAAAATATATCAAACAAATACAACCTCTTAAGCATCCTTACGATACAGATCATGCTAGCTCGCGGATTGCTCCCAGGGCTAGTTTTTTGCCCCATTTTCACATGCTCCTAGCCATATAGGCCGATAGCCCTCACAGGTAGAGGGGGAACATCTTCATGCATCAGGACTTATCTTTTGTCGCCAAAACCCTCGAGGGCTCTCGGCGACAGACCGACTTCGCTGTTGAGCGAATTACTACTCCACTGGCACTCCGTGCTCACCAATCTACTCCGCTGGAGGAATCTCTCAATCGCCAACTAACCTTAGCGATCTTGGGAGCTGGTACTGCATTTCCAGTTCACGAGCGTGACTTCCAGCGCGCGTGCAAGACCGCTCTCTCGACTGAATATACTCTTCGAGACGCGTTAGCGAGGGAGCTGGAGAGTAGTCCGCATGATCTAAAATCGAGCCTCGTGTCTTTTGTAACCAATCAGCCGATGGCGCGGAACATTTTAGGGCGACTTCATCATCATCAACAAACGGGTTTTCAACTGACTCCGGGAGTGGAGCTTGGGCTCTTCGGCGATTCACGACGCGCGGGAGCAGCTCTTCTCGCTGAATTTGAAGAGATTTTTGTTACCCTCAATAAAGAGGTCCCGGAGCAGATATCTCGCGCCTGTAAGGAATGGGGAGATGCTCAACACTACGCGAGAGAAAGCATTCTCGCCGAGACCTGGCTCGCCACCACTCAACGACCGGAGTGGCCCCGGCCATCGATGTTCGATCGCTCCCTGAGAGCGCTCCTCGAAGGCGCCCCCTTTTTGAGTCTCCGCTCCGCGGATTCAGAGAAAAAAGCTGTAGACTGGATGGATGCCATCGACACCCTACGACACGGCTCGTCAACCAAGATGTTTCACGCCGCCCTAATTCTGAAGAACACCTCCGCAAACGTCGAGGAGGTGCTCTCTACCTTCAAAACGTTGCAAACCGAGGGCTTCTCTGCATGGGCGGAGTACGTCTCGCATGGCGCACCGATGCTTGAGGAAAAGATCGTTGGATCACTCTGGCCCGATCCTGAGACGCGTCCTCTCAAGGTTGGATTTAATAACTTAAGCCCCTCAGAGATAATGATATCCGGCGCACAAGCGGTCGATCACTGGAGTCGCTACATCGCCAAGGTTCCACTCGATCGCATATGCATCCATCTTTCAGCGCATCGTCTCGCACAAAACTCCAGTCAACACTTCGATCCAGCCGCGGTAGCTATGACGCCTCTCGCTCAGCACATTAAAGAACTCTCTATACATTTTCACGGAGCCAACTCGCGGCAAACACATGAGGCACTAGCTGCCTGCTTGAAATTCCTTGAGGCCGTCGCGCGAGAATCTCCATGGCACAGCAACACCGCGCCACATACCGTCGAGGCACACCTCCACTATGACTCTCAAGCTCAACGAATAATGCTGGAGCGCCTCCTGAAACAGATACCGTCGACTTTCCCATGGTCGGTCTCAAAGCCCTCTTCTTCCAATCAGGCCGGTCGTGAGGAGGCCACTGTAGTATTCACGTTTCCGCGAAAAAATCAGCCTGGCGCGCACTAGACCGCTCTGTGTGCCCAGAGCTCTCGATTCGGGCAGAGTCTGCCTGCTCCAAGAAACTTTTTAAGAGAACTACCGAACACGTCACATGCGATTACGTGCACAGGCGCCACGAGACAGAGATCTCCTACTCTTTACTCAGCAACTCGCGATTATGGTAGGTTCGGGATTACCAATACTTGACTCCCTCAACACTCTCCGAAAGCACTCAAATCACAGCACTCTGCAATGCGCCATCGAGACCGCGCTTACTGTTATCGCGAATGGCTCTTCCCTAAGCGAAGGCCTGCGTGCTAGCCCTCGGGTATTCAACACATTCTATACAGCCGTGATCGATGGCGCGGAGCGGGGCGGCACCCTGGAGGAGTCTCTGGAC
>JAFMIS010000120.1 GCA_017853915.1 bacterium | reverse complement strand
CCATGCCTGGCAAGAGCTCCCCGAGTGGGACGTACATCCTGGTAAGATACCCGCTAGTCGCGAAGGCCTGAGCGATCGGTTCCGCCATTCCATACAAAACCTGAATCTCAAAGTCGTTGGGAGTGAGCCCGATGCTCTCGGCATAACAGCACGCGTGGGAGAGGGAGCGGATATTATGCGAACCAAAAGCTGGCAGGCACAACGTGTGGTTGTTGAGTAGGACACGAGAGAGGCGCTCATAGCAGGAGTCCGATTCGTGTTTCTTTTCCCACAGCGGAAAGTCCCAGTGGTTCTGGGCGCTGATGACGCGCTCAAAATCCCAGTAGGCGCCTTTGACGAGACGAATCGCGATTGGGGCTCCTCGACTTTTGGCGAAGGAAAGCAGCTCATCAACTCGTGCTGCAGCGTTCTTAGAGTATGCTTGGATCACAATTCCAGGGTATGGAAAATCGATGAATTCAGGTGAGCTAAAAACCCGCTTGAACGTCTCGTAAATGATCGAGTTGTTGCCCGAGTCCTCCGCGTCTACATACATAAGAGCGCCGCATTTTCTGGCTCGTCGAGCGATCAGCGAAAGTCGGTCGCACAAAATCTGGACGCTCGTATCAAAATTAAGCGTTCCCGTTTGCGAGTAGAGCGCTGAGAGTTTAACAGATATGCATACTGGACTGAGTTCTCCCGGATGGCCTGGGACAATCGCGGACCCGGCGGGCCATCTCGGTACTTCCTGGCCAAACACGTCGAGAGCATCGAGATACCGTTGCTGGTACTCCTTGGCCTCACTCTCGCACACGCAGAATTCCCCCAGCAGATCGACGGTAAAACAGTAGCGGCTGTCGCGCAGGTGACGAAGGACTGGCAGGGCGCTTCGGGGGGTATCACCAGCGATAAAGAGCCCTGCCATTTGTCGCACCCCCCACCTGACCCCCTGAGAGGCGATGTTTCCAATAAGCGGGTTGCGAGTGAGACTGATAAGCCATCCCAGCGAGGGGTGAATTTTATTAGCGGGTTCGGTTAAGTATTGCTGAAGGTGATCGGTAATAGCCTCTGGTGTCCGTAATGTTGGGAGTACATCAACCAGACGAAAGAGGTTGACCTTGAATTCTCGATTTTTCATCGACCATTCCATGAGTCGACTATTCCAGTACCGAATATCGAGCGGCGAGAGCCTGTAGTCGGCAAGATCCTGAAATATGGCACGCCCGAATTCGATGACTCTGGAGTTTAGTTCACATGGCGATGGGGTAGCTTTCATGGTGCGATCGTAAGTGTATTCTCGCTGGTTCACTCCCGAAAGACGATAACTTTTCTGACCCGTTTCAGAAAGATAGGTCATGTCAGGGAGTCGAGAGCGCAGACAGGTCCCGTACACTAGGCAGCGTGGAGCGGACAAATTGTTGAGTACGTAGCCTGTTTCACATCTATCATCGTGCTACACCACGGTAGAGGGTTGGGCGTGTTGCGCATCATCCTGAGCCCTGCAAACCGTTGGAACGTCGGTTTATTGAGTCGTGAGAGAGCGCCCGACATCATGTGATAGACCGCGCAACTTTTCGTCTGAGCATCCGATTATCGGCTGACATAATGATCAATCGAACTGTTCTTGATTAATCGGGTTCGGAGCTGGGACATGGAGATAGGGCAAGCGCGGGTGCTCCCGGGTGGTACTGCAGGGCCGCGTGAAGCGGGTCGGGCGCTGGGTACCGCAGTGATAGGGAAGCAATCATGGGACATGGTCGTAGACAGAATTCAGCAAATCAGTCGCAAGGACGCGTCGTTCTCGCCGCATGCGCGCGGCTTGGGGGAGCTACTTACGATTCAACGAGAGATAAGTCAGTATCAGCTTAAGGTCGAGTTGGTCTCAAAATTGTCAGAGAGCGCCGTCGCATCAATTCGCAAGCTTCAACAGAATCAGTGAGGCGTATGATACGATTGGAAACGCTCCGCGCGGCTTATCTTCACTCGGATCGCGGGTACCGCGCGCTACTCGAACGTTACGCCCGAACGCGACAACGTGAGTCGTCACATGCGGCTGAGTTCCACGCGGCGGACCGACGACTGTGGAACGCTTTGAGGGAAGCCCGCGCGGCTCCACACAATGAATCCCCGCGGGGCACAAGGATCTCTGGGTTGGAGCAGGCACGCAGGCGTCTCGCTGAGAGCGAGAGGGCGAAGCGCATGTACGAGTCAGCCTCACGAGAGATGCTTGCAGAGCATGGCGAGGTTTCTAGAGCGTTTAAGCGCTCTGAAAAGCTGCAGCAGTTGGTAGGTCGAGCATGCCGGCGGCGGGCACATGCTCAGGAGTCTCAGCGTGCTGACCTCCTTCAAGAGATGTGTGTAGCGCGAGATGCGCGGAAGCTTGTCTCATCTCGCAAACAACCGGCGCAGAGGATGCTGGAATATAAAGCGAGAGAGGAGGGCGATCGAAGAGAAATAGTAGCTGGTGTTGATGCTGCGGGTAGTGGAACACGTATCCCTACTCTGATCGGGGACCCTCGGTTCTCGGCCCATTCGCCTACACCCCGCATGGCCGTGGATGGATCTGGTGGTGCGGCTGTGACGATCTCCTTGTGTGAGGAAAAAATTCCGAATGTCACAGTCGAGACATCGCTTGGCTCGCTAGGCTCGGTGCGCGTGAGCGTGTCAAAAGGAGCTGAAAAGGGAGTGCGTGTGAGCGTTGATCCAGCCTCGGGTTTGGTCGCTAAAGATTTGGAGCGCGAGCGTTCCCGGATCGTTGCCCGAGTGGCCTCGAGGGGAATCCCCATATCCTCGTTCGAAGTCGGGCTCACTCGAACGAGTGGACACAATACGTACAGAGCGAAGCGGGGAGGGCTGTGGTCGCAGGAGGGTGAGGATGACAACGCTATCGCCTGAAACTCTATTAGTCGCCTCTTTTGGGATGGCATTAGTGCCGCTCGTCATCGCGGTGGGAAGTTGTTATCTAAAGTTTAGTATAATTCTAAGCATGCTCCGAACTGGCTTTGGCGCCCAGCAGGCTCCTAGCGCCTCACTCGTGGTGGCTTTGTCGTGTGTGATGTCCCTGGTGGTCATGCAGCCCGTCCTATCGGGCGTCGCGAGAGGGGTTGGTTCTTTAAGCGTTCAAGAGGTGGGAACCTGGAGTATCTCTCGACTTCTTGAAAGCGGCTCTTTAGCCATTGAGCCTTGGAAAAAGTTCCTTGTGCAGCACGCAGGTGAGCGTGAGCTGGCGGTTTTTACCTCCTTTGTATCGAGACAGACCCACGTATCAGCGCCTCTCAGAGATAAAGATTCTACGCCGTTGATTACCGCGCTCGCCGCATTTGTCCTGACTGAAATTAAGAAAGGGTTCGCTATCGCGTTCTTTCTCCTGATCCCATTCTTTGTGATCGACCTGATTGTGGCCAATCTCCTGGTAGCGATGGGATTGACGATGATGAGCCCAGTAGTCGTTAGTCTTCCTCTCAAAGTTTTACTGTTGCTTTCGTCAGATGGATGGTTGTTGCTCGCGCATAATTTGATCAAGGGATATCAGTAGGAGGATCTGATGGCGGCGATAATTCATCAAGCGCTTGTCGTCATGATGCTGTTTTCCATAGTTCCCATGGCGATTATCGCAATCAGTGGAAGTGTCGTGTCCCTATTGCAGGCGGTGACGCAGGTTCAGGAGCAGGCGCTAGTGCATCTCGTTCGACTCGTGACCTTGGCGCTCCTTCTGGTTTGGTTTGGGGAGTTCGCTTTCCGTGAGATTGAGAGGCTTTTTGTAGCGGTTGTTCGAGTTGGTCCGACGGTTGTGTCGCGTTAAGGAGCTGTTCGATGGAGATAATGGCTCTCGCTGTGGTGAGCGCGCGCATGTTCGGTGTCTTGATAGGACTTCCCATCAGTGACGCGTTACAGTTTGTCCCACGCCTATGTATCGCTCTCGTTTTTGGAGCCACCATGCTCACGGAGCGTTGTTCGTTCTCCGGGTTTCTGCCGCTGGTATGCGTGAGTGAATTTCTGATCGGGTTCCTTATAGCGGTGCCTACGCGATGCTTCGTCGAAGTCGCGGCTTCCCTTGGCGAATTGATCGATGTATCTCGCGGAGCGATGCAGGGCGCCATTCTCGATCCGTTAAATGGAGCGCTCAACTCTGACCTCGCGTCGATATTTCGAATCGGCGCCACAGTGATGGCGCTTTATTTCGGAGCTCTCGAGGCGAGCTTCGTCCTCGTTCGAGAGAGCTTTGAGATTGTAAAGCCCGGCACATTTGGATTTGCCGGTGAGCTAGGGGGAACTCAGCTGAATCGATCTTTTGCTCTCATGGAGCTAGTTCTGGGTCTCGGTGGCTGCTGGATGATTGCCTTTCTGATGGTCGATCTCTTCGTGGCGATCCTCGCGAAATTCTCGTTCGGACTCTCGTTTGTCGCCGTCGCTGGAATTATGAAGCTTATTGTTACAGCGCTTCTCCTGTTCTGGGTGCTTGGAACCAACGTTGGGGCCCGGGAGACCTTGGCCCGGACGCTATGGGCCGGAATTGGTGTTTAAGAGCCTCGGGGTTGCGAAAGCATGAGTGAGCGACAGTATCAGCCATCCGCACGAAGGCTGCGCAGAGCCAGGCATGAGGGAAAAGTCATTAAAAGTCGGGTAGTTAGCCAGGTAGCTGTATATATAGCTGTGTGTCTATCACTAGGACCAAGTCTTTCTTGGGTGAGAAATGGAAGCTTGATACAATGGTTGAATTATAAGGTTTGGGGCCCCGAGGAGGCCCTTGTAGGGGCGGCTCGAGAGGGCTTCTTTTCTGTTCTTCGTGTGCTGCTACCGGTCGTTGTAGCAGCGGTATGCGCGGGACTGGCGCAAACGAAAGTTTTGTTCCTCCCGTCTCAACTCACAACAGGTTTTAGAAATTTTCGGCTGGGGACGTATCTCTCGCGAGTGCGACAGAACTGCGTGGAGGCGGCTGCCGGATTGGGACGAGCCTTGGTGCTAACCATCGTGCTTGTCCCAACTTTGGCGAGTCTATTCTGTGAGCGATGTTGCGTGTGGCACCCTCGAGGTTACCAATACACTGATGATTGGTTGGATGTTTTGAATGTTGTTGCGTTTCAAGGAGTGTTCATCGTCATCGGACTGGGGGCGATGAGTTATGCGCTGGTGCGTTGGAAGTTCTTTCGTAGCTTAAGGATGAGTCTACACGAACTGAAGGAAGAGTATCGGGAGGAGGAGGGAGACCCCCACATCCGAGCGATTCGAAAGCGTGAGCATGCGATTATGCTGCTTTCAGAGATAGAGAAGCGAGTGCGGAGATCAAAAGTTGTTGTCGTTTCTCGGGGTCATGTTTCGAATTAGATGAAAAAAGATTTTTATGAACACGCATGGAAACGTAGAGAAGTGATGTATGGGAAGTGAGGCGCGCAGCGAGACGCAACCATATCCGCACTACGATAGCGATCTCTGGGAGCGCGCGGCGCACAAGCTTGATGGTGTGGCAGAGGCCATAGCGCGCGGGCTTCGATGCGATGTGGTGTGTATTAGTATGGTGGGCGATGGCTCCGCTCGGAGCGGGCGATTCGCGGCGCATAACGATCCCTCGTTAGGGGCCCTTGCGGATCTATTTGTGATCAGGTCCGAGGGTGTTTTTTTTCGTCAGGTAAAGTGTCCCAAGTCATTTGTTGTTCACGATGTTCAGAGAGCGCGACTCCCGTCTGATTTGGGAACGATCCTGCACTCGCAGGGAGTGCGTTCGTTCGGGATTTTTCCGATCTATCTCGACGCTCGACTCGCTGGAATCATAGCGTGTTATTTCAAGAAGAGCTTTCATCGCTGGACGGCTCGCGAGACGGAGAGTTTTCAGTCCTTAGCCCCAGTGCTCTGTTCAGATACCGTGTCGTCTGTCACATCGACCGGCGCAACTACGAAGCCCTCCTTTCGTAGTCAGTACCAGCGACTTGCGACCCACGGAAATATAGTTATCGTTACAACGGACAGCCAATTTCAAGTTACGGACATTTTCGGTAATACCGAGTCCCTGATCGGCATATCCCCTCAGTCTATGCGAGGGGTCGCTGATCTATGGGAACGCATTATCGATCCTCGGGATATTCCCCTTCTCAAGCGGCGCATCATGCGATTGCGACGGGAACGCACTGAGCTCCGGGAAGAGCTCCGTTTTGTGCATCAGAAGACGGGTCAATCGCGCTGGCTTATGTTGCGAGCTCTCCCACAGTTTTCGCCGGATGGACAATTTATTGGATGGGAGGGGTTTGGTGTTGATGTGACGGATCGACGTCACGCGCAGGATCGACTCCTGGAGCAGAACCAACGTCTTGAGGCTCTATTTGAGGTGGCCGCGGCGTTGCATGGATATGCGGACCCCGCCGCGGTGACGTTCAAAGGTTTGCGGGCAATTGTGCGGGCCACGCAAGCGGATAGTGGCTATGCATGCTTTTACGACCGCGACCGCCACGGCCTTGAAGTCGTTGCGGCGGTTGGGTTACCGGAAGACTATCTCCGAAAGATGGAGCCGGTCTTGCGGGGGCCGAGCATATTGTGTGAAGCGGTAGCCCAGAAGAGAAGTATCTTGATTGACAATCTTCAAGAGGATGCGCGCGCAAATAGGGCGTTGGCCAAAGTAGCGGATGTAAGAGCGGCGCTCGTCATACCGATGATAGTTGATGACCAGGTCTGTGGAGCCTTGGTTTTGTTCAAGCGAGAGGCATATGGTTTTGAGATGGCGGACTTGGATCTGGCAGCCGCGGCGGCCGCTCAGATCGCGCTCTCCATCCGGCAAGCCGAAATGTTTGAGCTTCAAAAGCGGCAGAGCGCCGCGTTAAGCTCTTTGTATAAGCTGAGCCAGCAGTTAGCGAAGCATCGTTCAGCCCTTGATTTCTCAGCTCATATCTTTCCCATTTTGAAGGATGAGTTCGCGCTTAAGCGAGGTTGGGTAGGAGTTCTGAACGAGCAGCAGACCTTTCTTTTGACGCGGGCCAGTTTTGGTTTGGCATCGGAGGCTGAGGGGCTCGAGCCGCAAATTGAGGTGACTGCCGATCAGCACGTCTTGCATCAAGTGCTTGAGACTCAATTGCCGGTCGTTATTCATGATCCAGAGAACTATGCTCATGAGGGGCTGGTTGGCGCGCTGCCCTCGTGCTCCAGCCTCGTGGTTGTGCCCATGGTGTCAATTGGTCAGGTCCTTGGCGTATTAGTGGTAGAGCCACTTTCGAAAAACACCCTCCTGGCGCCTGATCGCGTTGGGTTATTGGCGAGTATGGCAAACGAGATAGCCACAGTGATGATGGCCAATCGATTCGAGACCAAGATGTCAGAGGCGTTGCGGATGCGAACTGCGGGAGTGCTCGCCGCGGGCGTAGCCCATAATTTTAATAATCTACTGCAAGCTATTTTGGGGCAAGTCTCCCTGATTGAGATGCAGACTCCGAAGAGCTCGCCAATTATCTCCTCCTCTCAAACGATCACGGAAGCGGCCAAGAGAGGGGCTTCGTTAGTCAGTCAATTATTAAATTTTGCCAACAACGGAAACTCAGCTCGGAAAAGGATGGTGGCAGATACCTTCACCATCGGCTCCGAAGAACTCTATCGTTCCTTGATAGGTAAGAATATATCTTTCTCGATTAAGC
>JAFMIS010000119.1 GCA_017853915.1 bacterium | reverse complement strand
GCCTGACCCAGCAGATTGGCATTTTTGTTATGTACTCTTCAAAACTACAGCACTGAAGCACCGGGGGTCATGAAAGTCAGGGGCAAAATTAGGCTGCGGGCACGAGGTCAGGTAGAGCGGCTCGGCCGCTCCATACAGGATACCAGACACGTGCGCCTGAAGTGGCTCGCGCAGAGACACATCGAGAGTCTGAATCTCAATTCCAAGAACCGCCATCCAGGAGGCGGCATCGTGTCGCACAGCGATCGCGGTCTTTACAGGTCTGCGGGGCTTGCTATGGCGCTCGCGATAGTTTGAGAAGGTCATCGACCACCAGGCACCATCCGCGCTGATGTTAAATTCTTGATAACGCCCGTGAGCATCGCGCAGAAAAAGCTCTGCCACATCTGATTCCCATAAGCCCTCAACAAAATGCCCCTTACGACGTACACATGATGAGGCAGCTACCGCTGGAATCCGGGCCACAAACCAAAGGCTCGTGGGATCGAGCGCAAGCCCCCATTCGAAAGGACTTGAAAGCTCTTCACCTCTCCACGCTTGATTATGACTTCGCCGAGGGAGTTGGAACGCTCGATCCTCAGAGAGCGGAGTAGTGAAGGTATGAATGACCGTCTCCACGATAAAACTCTCCTTACGTACCTATAACTCGTTGCTGGCGTTTAGCGGCCCCTCCCCTCGGCACAACCTGCTCACGCGATGAAACACTGAACGGGCGCAGAGACACCGGGAGATCGTTTCGCCCCCCGCGTTGATAGTCTGCAGCAAGACATTGCCCCACTTCCTGGGGATCGAGCTTGCGCACGTGAGTTAGAAATTCAAATACGTGATCCGTGAGAGCCTTCAACTCTATTGACGAACTTCTTCCCACACGCGCATACAGCCAATCACTGAACTCCATGAATAGTCTCCAGGGAGAATCACCATCACGCCATAGCAACGCCCGGCTATCCCGAAAATTTCCGCTGTTTGCTACTACATCCCAATATCTCGAAAAACGCTCCATTCGGCGCATATCAGCAAATGACACGTCTTGCGTCGATATGACCTCGTAAGGTGGATCTTCGCTGAAACGCATACTAAACGCCTCGCTATGACGAGCTATCGCGGTACCCCGTAGACGCTTCAAAATCCCCACTTGAATTTCGTGAGGATCGATCGCGACCAATCGATCGAAGCCCGCCCCAAAGCTTGCTAGATCTTCCCCCGGCAAGCCGACAATCAGATCAACATGAAGATACGCCGCGGTGTGATTTCTAAGGTAGGAGAGATTGTCAAACAAAGCATCGACATTTTGTCGGCGACGTATCAATTCACCAACGTGGGGGTTAAGGGTCTGCACTCCTATCTCAAGTTGTAGAGCTCCGGGCGGAAATTGAGAGACTACATCACGCAGCTTATCTGGGAATCTATCTGGGACCATTTCAAAATGAACGAACAGCCCTGGCTCCATCCGATCGAGAAAAAAACGCAAAATATCCGTAGCCACTCGAATGTTAAGATTGAATGTGCGATCGATGAACTTAAAACTACGGGCCCCCCGCTTATATAAGGCATCGATCTCCGCCAGCACTTTTATGTGATCGAACTGCCGAACGGGGATATCGACCGAGGAGAGACAAAACTCACAGGTAAATGGACACCCACGTGACACCTCAACGTATATAACGCGGTGAGCAACGTCCTTATCTGAATAGAGCGAATAGGGCAATTCAAGTTCAGCAAGCGCTGGAAGGCCTCCTTGGATCACCTTCTGCTGGGGTGGATGCCCGGCAACGACCTGCGCTGCCAATTCGGAGAACGCCTTATCCGCCTCACCAGTTATCAGATAATCGCTTAACTGAAAGAGCGGCGTCTCCTCATATTCATAACTGACTTCAGGACCCCCGATAACAATAACTATCTCAGGATTCAATCGTTTGAGCAGCGATACTACCTCTCGAGTACGGCTGACATTCCAGATATATACGCCAAAGCCCACAAGCTTCGGCGCATGCGCCACTATCACTTCAACAATCTCTTTGGCGGACTGAGAATTCTCAAACTCAATCAGCGTGGCCTGATCGCGCAGATCTCCCAAGTTCGCGTGAAGATATCGCAAGCCCAGCGAGGCGTGGATAAAGCGCGCGTTGATTGTTGTTAAGATTATTGAGGCCATACTTTTACGCGTGCATCACCCTACTCCCCAGGCTGCCTGGGGTAAACTACTCAGAAGCACAAGCTACGACGGGAGGGTCAAATTCCTCGGTTATGACCAGAATCATTGCTTCCGTCATAGTATCCGCTACGTTGGGCTTCTATGAAAGAGGAGTGGATACTAGTAGCTAGTCGCGATGAGGCCCGGATATTCTCCCGAAGAGGCATGGGCCCACTTTCGCTTATCTGTGATATGGGCAATCCGGTAGGTAGGTTGAAGGCTCAGGACCTCGAAAGCGATACCCCAGGCCGATCCACTGACAACCGCATGAGAGCTCGCCATGCGTATTCAACCGAAGAGAGCATGCGCGACCGATTCCTAAGAGATTTTTACCGAGAAGTGCTTGAAAGGATAGAAAAAGCTGATTTTGCGCACCAATACGACACCCTCACCCTGATTGCTGAACCCCGCCTATTGGGCATCATTAGGGCGCTCTTACCACCAGGCGTAAAAAGCTCTGTAACTCGAGAGATCGCCAAGGACCTCTCCTTTGAGGACGACAAAAACATACTGGAGCGTTTATCCCAGCATTAAGTAGCGCGAGATTACAGCGTGTTCCAAAGGTCCGCGCGAACTCCCATCTTTTTGGGAAACGCTATCAATTCATGGATGCTACAGTAAGATTGAGCTCCATCACTGAGGGCCGATAGGCCCGCGAGATCGCGGCACGATAGATCTTCCCCACAACCATGCCTATCAGGACTAGGAGTATTACACCCAACCACCAGCGGAGCGGATCTCTATAATGCGCCACCAGGAGACCGGGAGAGGCCTTCTCCCAGTCGTGATTAACCTCCCCATCCATCCTTTGGCTGGAATCGCTCATAAACTCCGCGGCAGGCCCAACAACCTCTCAGCTATTATCGCGCGTTGAATCTCAGATGTTCCGGCGGCGATCGTTCTACCCCGAGAATAGAGGTAACGATGAAGCACTGTACCACACTCGGAGCCACGCTCTCCACGAAGCGCCTCGATACCACATACCGAGGCCTCAAAGGTGCAGAGACGTTGAAAGCTCTCACTCCACAAAAGTTTATCCATGGATCCCTCGGGTCCGGGGGTTTTCCCCTCCGCGTAATCCACAAGATGGTGATACGCCAAGGCACGGGTAGCACACGCATCCACCACGCATCGCGCGAGCTCAAGTCTTTGAGAGGCACTCAACGAAGAGGAGCCCCGCTTCACTAGGTCTCGAAGCGCGACCTCTGATTGGAGCTGGCGCGAGAACGTCAAGACCACTCGCTCATACATCAACGTTGAAATCGCAATCTTCCAACCGTCCCCCTCCGCGCCAACTAGATTTTCGCTAGGAACAAATACATCATCGAAGAAAACCTCGTTAAATTCATTGTCACCACTGATTTGCCGCAACGGTCGGGTAGTAATCCCCTTCGACCGCATGGGAACCAGAAGGTAGGACAGGCCCTCGTGCTTTTTCGCGCCCTCCGAGGTTCGACAGAGCACGAAGCACCAATCAGCGCAGTGAGCAAAACTCGTCCAAATTTTCTGGCCCGAAATGCTGTAGCCACCTGGGACTGGGACAGCCCTCGTCTTTACGGCTGCCAAATCACTTCCGGCGCCCGGCTCTGAAAAACCCTGGCACCAAATCTCCTCTCCACTCAAGATCTTGCTCAAAAATCTGGTCTTTTGCGTTGGCGTGCCATGCGCGATCAAGACCGGCCCCACCATAGTGAGTCCAAAAAGCCCCAAGATCTGAGGCGCTGAGACCCGTACCAGCTCCTCTTGCGCGATCGCCTCTTCCACGAGCGATAATCCGCGCCCCCCGTACTCAATCGGCCAATGTGTTCCCAACCAATGAGCAGCGGATAACCTTGCCTGCCATGCCCGCCCTACACGTTCGAATTGCTCTAACGATGAGTCCTCGATGTGAGGGGGCGGATTATTCCCTAGCCAGTTACGGAACTCCTTTCTGAAATCGTCGCTTTTTTTTGAGATGGATAGCTTGAGCATCACTCCTCGTGCACAGCAACGCGTTCCGAGTCTACACGGCTCCTCTACGGAGCGACCGTTAAGACTATAAACTGCTCCATGAATGGCCGTTCTTCCTCAACAGATCATCGGCGGCTTGAGGGCCCCACGAACCAGCCTCGTACGAAAGAACTGGTGGCGCGTCCTTGCTACTCCAGACCTCAAAGATCGGAGCTAACAGATCCCACGACTCTTCGATTTCATCGTTACGTGTAAACAAGGTAGGATCACCTTTCATAACATCAAGTAGCAAGCGCTCGTATGCTTCGGGCGAGGCAACACCAAATGAATTGTCATAGGTAAAATCCATCTCAACTGGGCGCACCTTAAATCGCGGACCGGGCTGCTTAGAGCTGATACGCAGCGACATGCCCTCTTTAGGCTGCACCTGAATCGAAAGAACGTTGTGTTCCAATTCGCCAACCTGCCTACCCTTGAAGAGAGAATCAGGCGCCCTATTGAAAAAGACCTTAATTTCCGTGATGCGTTTTGCCAAACGTTTTCCAGCACGGATGTATATAGGCACCCCACTCCAACGCCAATTATCAACCTCTAATTTCAGAGCCACGTATGTGTCTGTTGTTGAGCCCGGATTAACTCCCTTTTCCTCCAGGTAGGATACCACTGGCTGACCCGATACAGAGCCCCGAGCATATTGAGCGCGGACGGTATTTTCCCGCACCTCTACTGGCGTCATTCGCTTTATAGATCGCAGCACCTTCGCTTTCTCATCACGAATACTTTTCGCGTCACTCAGTGATATTGGAGGTTCAATGCACAGCAACGACAGCATCTGCAACACGTGATTCTGGACGATATCTCGAACGATACCATTCTGATCAAAATACGCGGCTCGATTACCAATCCCAATATCTTCGCATACAGAGATCTGAATGTGATCGATATACTTGCGATTCCACAACGGCTCGAAAATACCGTTAGCAAAGCGGAAAACGAGGATATTCTGAACCGTCTCCTTACCGAGGTAGTGATCGATACGGTAGATCTGCTCCTCCGCTAAACTCTTACGCAAACACTCATTCAACTCACGCGCTGATTGCGTGTCGTGCCCAAAGGGCTTCTCCACAACGACAGAAGTCCTTCGACCAGTAGAGCTGTACTCCTCAATTAAACCAACTTCGCGTAAGTTCGACGCGATCGGACCAAAAAATTGTGGCGCCATCGCCAGGTAGTACACGTAATTGAAGCGCTGCTCACTCGAGGCGCACAATGATTCCATGCGCTGTTTGAGCAGCTCAAAATCAGCTAATACCTCTCCATTACACGGTTGATAGTGAAGATTCTTTGAAAATCGCTCCCATACTGCCGGGCTGATCGGCCGCCGCGAGAATTTCTGCACTCCCTCAAATACTTTGGCCCGAAAATCATCATCGCTCAATTTGGAGCGAGAAGATCCGATCACGATAAAATTTTCAGGTAAGTACTGATCCTCCGCCAAATTGCACAGAGCTGGAATTAACTTACGTGACGTTAGATCTCCACTGGCGCCGAAGATCACCAACAACGTCGCGGGCGGCTTCGCAATCCTGGGCTCATTTTGTGCCGTTACACCCTCTGCCATGTCTCTCTTCCTCGCATGTTTATCTTCTCTATCCCGTCAACCACCGGCCTTAACCTACACCACTGCTCGCTTCTGTTCGATCGAAGACAATAGCTCCCTGTAAGAATCCGCGAAGCTCTTCACCCCCGCGATCTGCAATTCATGGAGCAGATCATCAAAAGCAATCCCCATTCCCGCGATAGCGCTCAGGAGCTTCCTTGCATCTTCACAGCCAGAGTGCAATCGCGGAGCGATCTCAGCGCCCTGCAATAAAGCTTTTACCGTGGCGGGTGGCATTGTATTCACAGTGTCACGGCCAGCCAATTCCTCAACGTACATCACCGCTTTAAAAGCAGGATTTTTTGTCCCCGTGCTTGCCCACAATGGCCGCTGAACACGCGCACCCTTATCGTGTAGCTTCTTGAATCGCTCAGAGCCAAAGATTCGCTCGAATGCGCCGTAGGCGACTTTGGAATTTGCCACGCCGATCCTTCCGAAGAAGCTCTGTTTTTGCTCGGCAGCGACCTTGCCACTTTTTAGTAGCTCATCAAATTTCTTCTCTACGATTGCATCAACACGAGACACAAAGAAACTCGCAACCGACGCAACACATCTGAGATCCTCACCTTTCTTCGCTCGAGTCTCAAGCGCGGCGATGTAAGCGTTCGCGACCTGCTCATACACGCGCTCACTGAATATCAACGTTACGTTCACGTTGATGCCATGCTCGAGGGTCGCCTGAATAGCGGGGATACATTCAGGCGTAGCTGGAATCTTGATCATGATGTTGGGGCGATCTAACTTCTTCCATAACCGAACAGCGGCTTCAACCGTGCCCTTTTCGTCCGCGGCTAAGAGTGGCGACACCTCGATGCTGGCATACCCATCACCAGCATTTGTAGCCTTGTAGACTGGCAAGAGCAGATCCGCCGCTGCAGCCACATCTTTCACCATTAACTCCTCACACAACGACTCCGTAGAGAGTTTCCGCAACTCATCAGAACGCATGTCGTCATCGTAATTCGCCGTGTCTGCGATGGCTTGTTTAAAGATTGTCGGGTTACTCGTTAGACCTGACACTCCACTCTCGATCAAGGATCGCAGCTCACCCGAACGCAGCACGTCCCGCGATAGGTTGTCATACCACACCGACTGTCCCAACTCGTTGAGGGCTAAAATTTGCGGATTTTTACCAGCGGACATCATCCAGACTCCCATTAAAACAGCGCATTCAAAGCATCGGAAGAATACTTAATTTTGCGAAAACTCGAAACAATTTGTTTTGTATTGCGTTTTCCAAAAGCCCGTAGCGAACCCCGTCTTTTGGAAAACACTATCGACTCGCGGATGCGAATCAAAACAATAACCTATAGTGATTTACGGCAAAAGCCTTGCCAGCATCAGTGGCAAGGACTTTTGCAAATCACTTTGGAAAAACAGTTTTACGCCAACCAGGAGGGTCTCGAACCAGACTTTCCTGCCAACCTTGCCTGTTAAAGCCCCCCCCACCCGGAGGGATGAGCCCTTACGAATTACTAACAATTCTGGGGATATCCATCACGCCAGGGTACGAGAGTACCCGTTTTTTCTTGTTCTGATGGTACTTCCAGGTCGTCACCAAGCAATTTATCGCGTACGGGATGCCGTTAACGTGACAGATCTCATCGCCGTAATACGTCGGAATTGGACGCTCGACTATACGGAAATTTCGCTCGGCCATGGCGAGAATAATCTGGGTGTCAAAGTGCCACGTATTCGTAAAGGACTGAAACGGAACCTGCTTGAGGGCTTTCATCGAATACAGACGATACCCAGAATGGTACTCAGTGAGGCGAAGTCCCGACAAGTAGTTCTGACACGACGTCAGTATCCGGTTCCCG
>JAFMIS010000002.1 GCA_017853915.1 bacterium | reverse complement strand
GGCGAGAAATTTGAACAAGGCGCCTATTCTTTTCCCGCTCTCTGTCCTCGCGGCTCTCTTTGTAAGATTAGGATGCTAACGGGATATAGGTACCACGAGGGACCATCAAAGATGTCAGCTACTCAAAGACGGTATCGGGCGCCCGTTTTTTCCTGCTCCCTCTCCTCGCGGCTCTCTTTGTAAGATTAGGATGCTAACGGGATATAGGTACCACTAGGGATCATCAAAGAGGTCAGCTACTCAAAGACGGTATCAGGCGCCTGTTTTTTCCTGCTCTCTCCTCGCGGCCCTCTTTGTAAAATTAGGATGCTAACGGGATATAGGTACCACTAGGGATCATCAAAGATGTCAGCTACTCAAAGACGGTTCAGGCGCCTGTTTTTTCCCGCTCTCTATCCTCGCTGCCCTCTTTGTAAAATTATCCTTCGAGAGAGCGAGAGAGAGATGTCGAGCGCCGCGGCAGCAGAGGCTTTAAGGAGCGGTTCTACTTATAGATAGCAAGAACGGCAGCGACTCCGACTAAAACCGGGACGGCTACCCACAACTTCTTTGCCAATTGCTTTTTGTAGGCCAAACCCACACACGCCCCAAGGAAGGCCCAAATTACAAGCTTTCCTACGATCCAACCCGGAAATGAGTGGATTCCGAGCCGCGCGAGCATTCCAAAGCCGGCAACCAAGAGCAGAAGGAGCCCGACACCGTGGGTGATCATGGCTCCCTTACGAAACGAATTGGACGCCTTAACTCCACCGTTGAGGGTGTAAAGCAGAATTCCACCCAAGGAAAGCACGACCAGGGACAGCCCAACCAAGTGAATGACCTTGTAAAGTTCGTAGCTCATGACATCGCTCCCAGAAAATAATCGCTCTGGGAGACTATGCCTCACTACCAAGGCTCGGTCCATAAGGATTCATATCCCACCGGATATGACTCCCTGCCACCTGTCAACGACCCGAGTTCGTTCCGAAAAGTGCCATCTGAGGGTTGGGCATCGCCACCTCCGCCGGATGGACCAGCTTCTCAGAGGCAATCCGTCGAATCGCCTCCTCCAGCGGCTTGTGGGTATCCTGCCTCAACCAGAAGAATTGTCGATCAGCCTCAAGCTTTCGCGCTATCGGGTTAGTGGGGCGACTCGATCGAGAAGCCTGCGTAAGCGACTTCACTGATATGAAGTCCGCCTCCTCGCACAACTCAGCCGCGAAATCGCCAGCATCTTTGCGCCAATCTCCGTATGGTAACATCGGCGAAACTTGAATTCCCACCCGGATACCAAAGCGCTTCAGCGCCCGAACTGTTTTCCACCGCTCTGTCACGGTAGGAAGGTCCGG
Organism: bacterium; assembly: GCA_017853915.1. Classification (GTDB taxonomy): domain Bacteria; phylum Bdellovibrionota_C; class UBA2361; order UBA2361; family OMII01; genus OMII01. Next base: position 27,475 of record JAFMIS010000002.1, on the reverse strand, counting down.
AGTATAACGTTGGCGAACATCCTCACTCGGAGTCTCTAGTCCGATAGTGACACAGGTCGTATTGCGAACCCTCTTGAGCAGTGGCAATCCGATCACCACGAGCGGCGATCTGGTCTGAATGATCAACCTGCCAGGCGAGAATCTCTCGAACATCTCAAGAAACTTCATACTTGTCGCGAACTTCTCATCAAAAGGGTGGAAAGGGTCTGTAGTGACCCCAAACACAACCGTGGTACGCCTTAACTCCCCCCGAGCGGATAGCCGAGCCAGGTGCCGTTCCAGGTCCAGGAGCGGCTCGCCTGACTTCATGACATATCTGCTTCTGAGCAGTATTGAGCTCTCACGACGCCCCTCATCTACTTGTAATTCGAGGCCTTTCCCTGCTGGGTCTATCTTTCCAATCGATATGCCTCGCGCGTACGAATCAACTACGAGAACGGGATTGGTTGAGCTGTTGTTGGTGGCTCTACCGTTTAGCGTTGTTTCCATAGTATTCCCCTTTCTCCTCTGGTCAGTCCCCATCTACCCGTCCACTTCATACCTCCTACCGGGCCTGACTTTAACTTTGTTAAACTTATGACGCCGGACACCCTCAAATAGGTTCAAACAGCTTAAAGTTAGACAGATACCCCCCCAAAAAAAGCCCCCTCCCACCTGGATTTTAGTCGTTTTTAAGGGATTTACTTCCCGCCTATCTCTGTTGAATAATCCAGGGCAGCCAACCCCCAGGTGGGACACTGTGGCTAAAGGTATAGTTCGTAAGGAGTTTTTATGGCGGGTAACGTCGCAGAAATTAACGATTCAGAGTTCGATGACAAAGTGCTTAAGGCTTCCAATCCAGTGGTCGTGGATTTCTGGGCTCCATGGTGCGGTCCGTGCAAGAGCATAGCTCCAGTACTTGAGGAGATCGCCAAAGAGATGGGAACGCAGGTCACTATTTACAAGGTGAACGTGGATGACAATCCCAAGAGCCCATCGCAGTACAACGTACGAGCTATCCCGAACCTGATTATATTCAAGGGCGGCGCTGAGGTTGATCGCGTTGTTGGGGCGGTTCCCAAGGATCAACTTGTAGCTACAATCAAAAAGGCGCTGTAGTTCTTAACCGGCTTGCAGGCCACAAAAGGGCCACGAGGTATCCCCTTGTGGCCTTTTTATTTGCGCCCAACACAATTCATGTATGAAGTGGATCGCCCTCACTATCCGACCAATTGAGACTACTGCGTCGAACGATTCCCTCGATGAAATCTGCTCAGAGCTCATGACTCGAGGCGCGCTCGGTACCACAATCACCTCCCCCCCTGAGATCACCTGCTACCTTCCGGAAGAATCCTCGCTGGCCGACACCTTTGTTTCCCATGCCAAGGAGCTCCGGTGTGACGTGCTGACTGTGACTGAAATCTCCGACGAGCATTGGACTGGAGCATGCCCTGAGGTATGGGAACCCATCCGAGCCGGTTCGCTTGAGGTAATTCCAGTAGAGTCGCCCAGTGACCCCCGAGCCACCCCGCCTCATGCCATTAAAATCATCCCAGGGCTCGGATTTGGTACCGGCCACCACTCCACCACTCGGATGGTTCTTGCCGAATTGACCAAGCTCCCAGCACCAATCCCACCCTACGCTATACTCGATCTAGGAACAGGAAGCGGGATCCTCGCAATCGCCGCGGCAAAGCTATTCGGTAGCCCTGTTGAGGCCATCGATATCGACCCCATGGCGATTGAGAACGCGCGCGATAACACCGCCATGAATGGCGTCGATAATCTCATAGAGCTCTCCACCAAACCTCTCCAAGAACTTAGCGGCCCATATGATCTGATTCTCGCAAATGTGTATGGTGAAGTTCTGGTCCAACTCGCCTCAGAGGTCTCACGGGTCGCGCAACCACACGCAACCATCATTATGTCGGGTATAACGGAGCTGGTCTGGAATCAGGTGTACACCGCTTACTGCTCTACTCTGAAGTGGCGAGTCGAGGATGAGACGAGCGAGAACGGCTGGGTGTGCGCGGTTCTTAGGCGATAGCTAGCCTAACAAGCGCCATTTTCAGACCCTCAATTGCCGTTTGTAGGTTACATCTTGCGCCTGCCCCATCTGGAGTTACTATAGTGATTTGCAAAGGTCCGTGCCAGTGAAACTGGCGAGGCTTTTGCCGTAAATCACTATAGCGTATTGTTTTGATTCGCATCCGCGAATCGATAGCGTTTTCCAAAAGACAGGTGTTCGCTACGAACTTTTGGAAAACGCTATATCCGCAAGAGAGACCGCGAACTCTTTTTTATAAATAGGAACCATGAAAGCGATATTCTTTGAGAAACACGGCGAAATCGACACACTAAAATATGCGGACCTACCTCAGCCAGAACCCAAAGTGGGAGAGGCACTCGTTCGAGTGCGCGCGGTAGCGCTCAATCATCTCGACGTATGGGTGCGGCGTGGATGGCCCGGACTACACCTTGAGATGCCACACGTAGGTGGCGCCGATGTCGCAGGCGAAATTGTAGCGATCAATACTCCCGGCACTACATGGACTCCGGGAACCCGAGTAATAGTTAACCCTGGAATTCTTACATCGGAAGATGAGTGGACCCGCAAGGGAGAGGATAGCTTGAGCCCAGGCTACAAGATCCTCGGCGAACAAACTCAAGGCGGCCTGGCAGAATTCGTATGCGCTCCCGCGGCGAATCTATTTAGGCTCCCAGAATCGGTCTCGTTTGAAAACGGGGCTGCTCCTTTACTCGTCGGCACCACCTGCTGGCGCATGCTCTTTAAGCGCGCGCAGCTGCGTGCGGGAGAAAGTGTTCTCGTCGTGGGCGCGGGAGGCGGGGTTAACTCTCTCTCCATCCTGCTGGCGAAAGCGGCGGGAGCTAACGTGCTAGCCCTCGCGGGAGGAGCCGACAAGGCTGAGAGAGCCTACCAATTAGGAGCGTCTATCGTTATCGATTACACCAAGAATCAGGACTGGCACACCGAGGTGCTCAAGGTCACGAAAGGACGGGGTGTCGATATCGTAGTCGACAACGTCGGCTCCAAAACGATGCCAAAGAGCCTGCGAAGCGCCGCCCGAGGGGGGCGAATCGTCACGGTCGGAAATACCAAGGGCTACGAACTCTCGTTCGACAACCGATTGTTCTTTACCAAGCAGGTGTCACTGATCGGCTCTACAATGGGAAGTCGTCAGGATTTTATTGAGGCGATGGAATTTATCTTTCAGAACAAAATTCAGATCCCGATCGACTCGGTTTCGCCGCTGTCTGAGGGGATCAAGATGATGAAGCGTCTTGAAGACGGCCAGCAGTTCGGAAAGATTGTGCTGAAGCCTTAGTGCGCCCAACAAAAAAAACGCGGCCACTTCGGCCGCGCTTCATCCAACTTATAAACGTTCGTTGAGCGTTACTTATCTTTCGGGTTAAGCGCCTTGAAAGTAGCTCCTGCCGCGATCCCCGCGGCGAAGTTGGCTACCAGGAATATCCAGATATTAGCCCATGCGGAGAGGCCCATCACAGTTACCCCGATCGCTACAGCGGGATTAAATGCTCCCCCAGAGATCCCTCCTACCGCAAACGCTCCCACCATGACAGTACTACCTATCGCAAGGCCGTAGAACGAGTTATTCGCAGTGCCTTTAGCGGTAGCCACGTTAAGCACTACGTAGACCAGAGCAAAAGTAAAGAGAAACTCCGCCACCAATGCCCGTGCGACATCCGGATTTCCAGCGGCCACTGCAGCTCCAGCCTTGAGATATCCTACCGCGAGAGCAGCCAGCACAGCACCAATCGTCTGCGCGACCATGTAGCCGATGGCGTCGGAAGCGCTACAACGACCACGAACAACCAAACCAACAGTTACAGCTGGATTATAATGGGCCCCTGAGATATGCCCTCCAGCGAACACCATGACCATCAACACGGCGCCAATAGCCAGCGGAGCGATCACTCCCGGGTTAGTTCCGACTACCGTGCAACCGATCGTGAGCACGAGAAAAAAAGTACCAATACACTCCGTTGCGAGCTTGTTCATCTTGCCTCTCTAAAATATATAGCCTCAATATTTAACCCTAAAGAACCGAACAAAACGCATGACTCGGGCGATTAACCTCTCACCCTTGTGTCACAAGACAGTATTTCCCAGCCATGCGCTCGTCTAGCAGCTAAATTTGTCCTAGGACACGCCGATTCCGCGCGCACACGAAACCCTTTCAGTTCAGCGCCTTAAATGACCAACGATTCAGACTACAACAGCGTTAGCGATCGGGGCGCAATACTTCTGAGCTGCGACTGGTTACACGTGCTCAACCCGCGGCCAGGCATCACTCACCCTCCAAGCGCATTTCCACGAGCACTAGTAATTATTATTATCCAACCACACATTGAAGATGAAAGCGCATGGCATCTGTCAAGGAGACATTGCTTCCACTCTGGCCACTCCCTATAAGCGCGCCGCACACGGACTCAAGCCCTCCCTCGCACCGCACCTGTCCCTCTTGGAGAACAATAATCGTATCGGCGAGCCGCTCCATCACGTCCATGCGATGGGACGAGATAAGAAACGCCCGTTTCTCCCTCTCCTCCTCCACTATCTCCATCAACTCGGTAGTACGCTGCACGTCAAGACCATCAAACGGCTCGTCAAAAAGGAAGAAACGGGGATCGCTCATAAACCCGAGCGCGGTCTGAACGCGTCGACGCTGCCCTTTTGAGAGCTCTCGTCCTCGCTTTTTTAATAGCGGGCCGATGTTCAAACGCTCTACATAGTGAGCCCCAGCCTTTTGATAATAACGCGCCTCGTTGTGCTTGATCCGACACCACAAACCGAGATACTCCTGCACCGATATATCCGCGAAGACCGCGCCATTCTCAGGACAAAAAGCCATATCTCTCTCAGGGATAAGCCGCTGCCCCTCGCTCGCGCGAGCTATGATTGATCCCGCGCGTGGCTCAAGAAGCCCAAGCAGTGTTTTTATCAAGGTCGATTTACCAGCGCCGTTATGCCCCAACAAGGCAAACACTCCTCCCCGCGCCTGTAACGTGTCGATACTCAATGCCTGCAAATCCGCGTAACGGACGGCAAGATGTTCCACCGATAGGGTCACATATGGTCTCATCATACCTCCTCAAGATGCGCGGCGAACCAGCGCGCGTTACCACGTAGAATGACGACAACAAGGGCCGCCGAGCATACCGCGTGCACCAACAAAACCCACACCTCTGGTCGAGTTATCGGGGCGATAAAAAGAGGCGCTAGCCCCAATACCGGAACCGCGGTGAGCCACAGTCGAATCAATCCCGCCGTTTCGGATGGAAATATAAATGTCGCTAACCAGACACATCCTCCGAGCATCGCCAGAAACATCGGTAGATATCGATAGAGAACGTTCACAAACGCCTGTCGGTGCTTCAGATCAGCGATCGAACTTATGATAGTAGCGAGCGAAACAGCTGCGACGAGGGCAGCCAACCAAAGCACTATGGCGTTCGTATTCTTAGCGATCTCCTGAAAAACCGTATCGCCACTGATATCCCTAAGACCGAAATACATGATTGGAATCGCCGCCGCGAGGAAACATGTCACTCGAAACAAGGTGAGAATCCATAAAGCTCCGTAGAAAGCTTTCTTTCCCGTCGCTGCCACAAGTGGCAACAACACATCGTTACGCGCGAAATAATCCAGAACTTTTCGATGGGCCCGCAAAGAGAGCCACAGGGCAATAATGACCATCGGTACGATATTCGCCGCGAATGGTATCGCTCCGTTAGTTTTGCTCAGTTCGATCGGTTGCGCCGATTCCGGAAGAGACAAGGAGACCTTGCCGATATCACCTGAGAGCATCTTGATATATTCATCCCGATCCTCCTTTACAGACCCCTTCATTTTAAAGGCCAGCGAAAGCACCGCCAGGCCATAGGCGCTGCCGACGTGAGTATTTTTTTTACCTGCAGTGTCCGCGTCTATCACCACATCAGGGGAGCAAGCTCGGCACACATGCAATCGATCAATCTGCCCCTGGAAGAGATCCCTATACTCCTGTATTGACGCGTTCGTCGGGTCATCGACATGCACCGCAACATCAAGCCGATCCGGGCGACATTCCTCACTGGGAGGGATTTCACCCTGTGAGTTACCGCGCGCCGGCACCCAGCGACATACCCTCAGTGGCGGGCGTTCATCTCCACTGCCGTACAAAATCAGGCGAACCGGATTACTCTCTGTCTTCGTGGCGCTTTCTATATCAGCAGCGCCTGTACCAAACGACCGTAAAAACATCCCAGTTACCATCAGCTGCCCAAGAACTAATACAACACTGATGATGAGCGGAAAAATAAAGAGTGAGAGAGTAAGGTGTCGAATTCGCACCAAAGACCAGGCGAGATGAAGAGCTGCTGACATCTAAAACCCCTAGGTCAGGAAAACCGGCCCCTGCGGGGGCGACACGTTATCACTAGCTTCCAGATCGGTTATGCCCAACCATGGGCTCGGAATAACCTAATAACAGCCAAAAATTAGAGCCGCTCATACTAGCCAGATACTACCTGAATTGCATCGTGTTGATCAGCGCTCGATATGCATGAATCTGTCGGAAATGATTTCGATCGGATTCTACCAACTCAGCGCGCCTTGATGGCGGGGCAACACTGCAGCTCAAGAATCCGCATTCTAAAACCGAGGTGTTGACTCATGTGGATATGCGGTATCCATTCCACCAGTCCCCCTACCACAGGACAGGCTATAAGACTCACAACAAGATTCGGCCTCCCCACTGCGAGAAAGAGAAGAAGAATTCTTATTGAGAGCGATCCTCTTCAGGCGTGAAAGATCCGAGGTCTCACAACTAACCACGCGTGAGGATTTTTTCACACAGAGATATGTTACAAGTTCTTCGCCGGCACCAATAGACGTACATACGAGGTTGCTCGAGCCTTCCCTGTGATCTGCACAACGAGATAGGTCTGCTCCCCCATTCGAACGCCCACCATAGCGGTGACTGAGCTACCAGCGTCCACTCGAGGGAGAGCGATACTCCTCCACCTATTGCTGCTATCAAGCACCTGAAGCACCTGCTTAGCTCCGAGGCGCGCCAGGATCGCGACCGTTGGAGAATCATGGAGCGCACGCGGCACCGCGACCAACATAAGACCCTTTAATTTTGGATCAACTCTCTGGGACGTCAGAACATTCTTACCATTCTTGACTCCAACGACCGTTACAGTTTTCTTTTTGGCGTTTTGGTTCAGATAAAATACTGTACTATCGCCCTCTTCAAGGTTCCCGCAGCGCACACCGAGAGTAGCGAGCGGAAGCGGCACTACTGTGGCAGTAGGCGAGGAATACTCAGTGAGCATTCCAACCGATTTAATCTTTTTGTAGCCGGCTGCCACGTACGCGTCATCAAGATAACACCCCATCACAGGCTGTCCCGGCGAACTGACCTCGGCGAGCACGCGTGGAGCTGTCGCCTCTACTAAATTGAGCGCGCTCCAGATGTGGGTGTTAGCGGTTTTCTTTACCGTGATAACTCCCCAGCGCCCATCTACTCGGCCAATGTCAGCGGCAAGGACTCCACTATCAACCTGAATCTTTCGGGGAGTAGTCGCAAGTCCCAGCACCACTTCAGCGGCCCCATTTGCCGCGACGAAGGCAGCATCAGGAATGCGATCGCCGTCTACATCGCCAACCACAGCAGCTGGAGTGGGCGTTGGCGTGTGCTCGAAAATTACTCCGGTTGGCTCGGGAGCACTTGTGGCAGTCGGTGTCGCTGTCATTGTCGGCGTGACGCTACCGATTGGAGTTGCAGTGCCCGTGGGGGTTTGCGTTGTCGTCGGCGTCACGGTCACGGACGGGGAGGCATTCGGCGTGGGCGTTTTGGTCGCCGAATTTGTAACTATCGCGGTTGGTGTGCTTGTCGCTAGAGGCGTCGGCGTACGAGTTGGCGTCGGCGAGCATGTAGCAGTGTTCATCGGTGAGCTCGTCGGAGTAGCCGTAGCAGTCGACGTTGGAGTGCTGGTTGGAGTTGCGGTCGGGGTCGATGTACTCGTCGCCGTCGGCGTGTGTGTCAACGTTGGTGTACTAGTCACGGTCGGGGTACTTGTATTGGTAGCTGTTGGTGTGCTTGTAGCAGTAGGCGTTTCGGTGGGAGTCTCAGTGGGGATTTCGGTAGGCGTCTTCGTCGATGTTGCTGTTGCCGTTGGAGTACTTGTAGACGTGTAAGTCGGAGTCGGTGTCTCCGTTGGTGTCGCCGTTGGCGTGTACGTCGACGTATAAGTAGCGGTTGGAGTCTCTGTGGCCGTCTCTGTTGGAGTGGCTGTAGGCGTACTAGTCTCCGTTGGTGTGTGGGTAGGCGTCGCTGAGGGGGTCGGGGTCACAGTGTTAGTCGGTGTCTGTGTTGGTGTATTGGTTGGTGTATCTGTCGGTGTTGCCGTGAAAGTTGATGTCGGGGTAGCCGTTGGAGTACTCGTTGGCAAGAGACAAGCGGTTTGATCCGCATTTGGGTAGTAACCACTTGGGCACGGCGTACAACTTGTTTGACCCGAAAGAGGCTGGACTTCCCCTGCTGGACACACCGTACATGAGGCCGCATTCTGCTGTGTGCTATACGTTCCTGGTGAGCACGCGATACAGGAACCGCCCTGTTTATAGGTCCCTGGCGCGCAGGTAACGGCGCGAGCCTCTTGGGCGAAAACGAAACAGATCAAAACTATCGCGACAACATGTTTCATAAGATCCTGGCTCCCCGTTGGATTGGATATCAGCGTCTGTCTCAACTCTGACTTCGCTGATTGAATCCGGCTCTTGTACACGTCTAACGCTTACGCCGACATGATGGCTGTAATGCATGCGTGCGCACGCGTACCCTCGAATTATCGCGCGCGTGATCACGATCGCGTCACGCACCAGCTATGTTTCGATTTTTGCGAAAGAGGTATTCAGAAAGAGCCGGCGATTAGCCACGCGCACGCTGTCGAAATCTGTCCGCGATGACTGGAATACTATTCTGCCAACCTGGACATTGCGGTAATGCAAGCGCTCCAACAACTATATCCTCTACTGACGTTGCTTGATCACTTCGGTAGGCAAGATCAATCTCCCCAGCCAGAACTCCCGGACACAATTCCTGGAAGCCATCGACGAACTGAGAGATGTATCGAACTCGACCACGCCACCGCCTCACACACAGCTCAATGGTCCGCTCGGATACTCCTCGTGAACGGGCCTGCGCCCTAAAAGTATCAACCTCACATCCCTGTTCTTCCCCTGGCAAAGGTCGTCGAGGTAGCTTGGCAAACGGTCGAGGCTCGTTTGAACACGAGAGAGCACGCTTCACAATCCGGCGAGCACTACGAAATGCCTCCCACGGCGCGCGGTGCGAGCAGGTGAAGATACCCCGCGCCTGCTGGACTCGATAGTGGGCGCTCCAGCGACCATCTATCCCTCGCGAACTCAATTCTTCCTCGACCACCCATCCGGACTCGCCAACCGCTTCCGGACACACAACATCGAGCACCGCTGGCGGTAGAGCTTTTGTTCCAAAAAGGACATGTACCTCAACTATTTCATCAGCGATAAGACGCGTTGACATAAAGGCGCCATCACTCAGCTCGAAGGAAGCAAAACGCTCCCCACTCCTCGTAGTTTTAGGCGTAACGCGATAGATGCGCTGAACACCAGCGGTGACAGGATCTGCGACCTGAAGAACCTTACTGCCGAGCCGCGTTGGTGGTAGGTATCCATGTGAGGGATCAATCACAATTCCTCCAACTCGCAGCTCGACTTTCCGCTCACCGACGTGATCTCGAAGACCTAGTACGTAACAACCCGATTCGGATTCAGCCTCGACATACGTCGCCTCCGCTGCCTGAAACACAAAAGCACCTTCCTGTCGCGCGGCTAAGAGGATCTCACGAATTAAGAGTCGTTCATTAACATCGCATGGGGGAACCAGTCTATTCGCCAGTGATACCCGCCACCCATGCGGCGGATGCGTATCGCGTGGGGCTACCGTCACAAGATGCGGAGCAATCACTTTCGAGAGCGCGCGCAGTGATAGGCTCCCAGCCGCGACCCGCAGAGGATCAATCCGCAGAAGTTGAGCAATTCGAGTGCTCCACGATACGGCCTGCTCACCGCATATCCCGCGCTCTATCAATACCACCCTAATATCCCTGAGCGCCGCCTCCCACGCCACAAGGGCACCAGTCAATCCTCCGCCTATAATCACAAGATCCACATTCGGATTATCAGAAAGTCCAGTCAGGTTTTGATCTCGTGTGGCGAGACCGCTAAAGGGCAGTTCACCGCCCGCGCCACTTGGACTCTCCAACTGATATAGAGAAAGGATCGGATTACTCATAGATCTGCGCGCGCCACTTGCGATCCCCCGGGACGTTAATCTGCCACGAGCCCTCTGACATCTCGGTGAAGGTACACTCACCCTGCGCGGAAACAGAGGCGCGCCGCTCCGTAGCGAGACCATCTACATTGGTCGCCACGCATTCTCCCCCGGCGGATTTTCCACCCGGCTGGAATACGATAACCACGCGTGCTTTTCCTCTAATAATTCTGACCGCTCGCACGAGCCCACCAGAATCTACAACTCGTAGTTCCGCAGCATCCGCAGCACTCCAAAGAGCCAGTAAACAGGCCAGTAGCAGAGTACCAAGGACTCCCCTCGTTCGAGCTCTCATATCCCAATATCCCGTCGCACCCGTCGTCCCCTCAATTGAATAAGATCAACCGCCTTGTAGGCGTTGGCTCGGGCCTCCGCAGAACTCTCGCCGACCCCCACAACACTTAAGGTTCGACCTCCTGTAGTCACGAGCGCTCCCGCAGCATCAAGCGTCGTGCCCGCGTGAAATATGACCGTATCCGGCACTAAGTGAGCTAATTCAAGCCCAGAGATGCGGTCTCCCTTCGCTGGCGCTTCAGGGTATCCATCAGACGCGACTACTACACACGTCGACACCCTACTCGTCCATGATAAATCAGGCCGCTTTGTTGAGCCACCACTCATCCACCGAAACAGCTCAACGGGGTCACTAACTAACCTCACCAGGATCGACTGACACTCAGGGTCCCCTAAACGAGTATTGTATTCCAGAACCTTTATCCCCTCCTTGCGAGGGAGCGTCTGCGACACCATCAGCCCCGCGTAGAGAAAGCCCTTAAACGGAGTTCCCCGTGCCCGCATCGTTTCAATAATCGGCCGAGCGCAGTGTTCCTGAATCCACTCCAGATCCTGAGCCGAGATCCGCTCAGTGGGGCACACCGATCCCATGCCACCAGTATTGGGTCCCTCGTCCTTATCGAAGAGCCGTTTGTAATCATGCGCTGGAGCAAGAGGAATAACGTCGAGACCATTCGACGCGAATATACAACTTACCTCTATCCCCTCCAGGAAATCCTCTGCTACGACCCGTTCCGCCTTAAGCGGGCCGAAGAGAGCATCGAGCGCAGCAGGAAACTCTCGCGCATCCTGAATCACAAACACCCCCTTACCCGACGCCAGACCATCAGCCTTCAGAACCAGCGGGGCTCCCCGGGCGCTGCAGTACTCCTCAAGCGCCGCTCGTGTCGTGAAGACCTCATAGCGCGCCGTTGGTACCTCAGCTTCAACCATCACCTCTTTGGCGAAGGATTTCGAACTTTCCAACTGAGCAGCGACCTGAGATGGTCCTACGATCGGTAGTTGCTCTCTCTCGAACGCGTCCACTAGTCCCGCGGCAAGCGCAGCCTCAGGACCCACAACAGTGAGCTGGACGTCACGTTGACGGGCTAGTGCAACCAGCTCATCGACCGCTGTTACACCCACCGGAAGACAGGTTGCAACCGCCGCGATCCCCGGATTTCCCGGGGCACACAACACCTCGGTAACCACCGGGGATGCCTTTAGCCTCCAACATATCGCGTGCTCTCGCGCTCCACTCCCTACGACCAATACTCTCATGGTAACCCCTAGTGCCTGAAATGCCGATCTGCCGCGAAGAGAAGGCTTACGTTCTTTGCAGCCGCGACCTGCTTGACCTCGTCATCTCTTCTTGCTCCTGCCGGAGCGATGACGCACGTAACCCCCTCCTCGGCTAATGTTTCCACCGAATCAGGGAATGGGAAGAAAGCGTCGGACGCCGCGACTGCCCCATTGAGAATATGTCCATGAGATTTCGCTTTGCGTATCGCCAATTCAATCGAATCAATCCGGCTCATTTGGCCCGCGCCTACACCAATCAGAAGTCCATCTCGCACCAGCACGATAGCGTTGGACTTTACATGCCCCACCAGACGCCACGCCAACTCGAGGTCCGCCAATTCGTCATCACTCGGTGCGCGAGGAGACACGAGCTTCGCGTGCGCCGTGTGTGATCGATTCGTATCAGGCTCCTGAATCAGGAGCGCGCCTGCGATCGTTCGAGCTTCAAGACCCCGCCAAGCACCAGCAGTGGCTTGTATGATTCGGAGATTTTTACTGGTGCGAAGCACCTCAAGACCCTCGGGTGAGTAACTCGGAGCGATGACGATCTCCGCGAAATCACCACGAATCTCCTCCGCGGCAGCTTTATCAATTTCGGTGTTGCTGACGAGAATACCCCCGAAATGACTTCGTGGGTCACACTCCTTCGCGCGCTCTATCGCGGCTCTAACACTTTCACCCACTGCCACTCCGCATGGGTTAAGATGCTTAAGGATAGCCACTGAGATCCGATCGCCCGGCAGATCCGACAATAAGCGTATCGCCGCGTCAAAATCGAGCATGTTGTTGTAGGACAAATCTTTTCCTCCAAGCTGCTCCCACGTTGGGCCCTCAAAAAGCGGTATCGAGCTACTCTTGACGCGATACACTGAGGCCTCTTGGTGAGGATTTTCTCCGTAACGCAGGTCTGCGGCTTTCTCGATCTCCACAACCGCTCGAGAGGGAAATTTTGACGGAGACGATGGCCCTGTCGCGAGCCCCGTAAAATAACGCCCGATCGCCCCATCATATCCGGAGAGAGTGGTGAATACCTTTGCGGCCAGAGCACGGCGGAATTCCAGAGAAAATGGATCCTGAGAGGCTCCGGCCGACTGAAGGCGCGAGATTACCTCCGCATAGTCCACGGGATCAATCAGCGGCAGAACAAAACGGTGATTCTTGGCGGCGGCTCGAATCATCGTCGGCCCGCCCACATCGATCAACTCCGTCATCTCCTCGGGATTTTTGGCACGGTCGCTTTCAACATATTTTAGAAATGGGTAGAGGTTCACGACTACGATATCAATTCCATCTATCTGAGCCTCCTTCATTTGCGCCAGATGATGCGATTGATCTCTCCGAGCGAGAATTCCACCGTGAATCTTGGGATGGAGGGTCTTTACTCGACCATCAAGCAATTCCGCCAAACCCGTGTAGGACTCAACGCTCGTCCACGGGACTGAGGCTTCATCGAGAGCTTTTCCTGTCCCTGATGTCGCTAGGAGCGTATATCCAGCTCCATGAAGAGCTCGCGCAAGCTCCGATAACCCCGCTCGCTCTGAGACACTCAACAAAGCAACTTTTTTCATAGGATCTCCTTTGAGCAACCCCAAAAACCGATCGCCGCAAACCTCGGCGCATTGCGATCGTCCCGAATTATCTCTCGTAGGGTGGCCACTTCACCGCAAAGCGCCACGCTATGAGGAGGCCACGGCAGCCAACGATGGCGTTTCTCAAGAAGGCCATGACATGGTCTCAATCTCTTTGAAAAACCGCCGCGACGTGCCTCAGCGGCGATAGGATAGCGTGCAATGTGGCGATATTCCAGAGAGTAAAAGGAATAGCTCTGAACGGAGGAAAACCCCGTTATTGAGCACCAAAGCCCTCGTTGAGGATCTCTTCAAGCGGGCGCTTTTGTTTGGTTGGCCCCGCCGGAAAGGGGCCACTTGAATCCGTGCTCTTCGACGGAGCCCCGTCAGTTGGAGCCACCCCGCCTTTCTCTAGATTGTTAAGCTGTTGAGTGAGCATTGCTACCCTGGTGGCGCTCTCCTCCTGTCTTGAACGGGCGAACGCGATGACCTGCTGTGAAAAGTTTCTCTCAATATTAGCGAGTTCCTTTTCAAGCCGCTTGATCTCTCCTGCGAGGGTCGCATTTTCAGGCTCCACGGATAACTGATCCTGAAGACGGGTTAATCGCGCATGCGCCTCCGTCATAGTGTCCCACTGATTCTGAACAGCGACGGAATAAGCCGCCACTTTTCGCTGCTCAAGCTTTACCTGTTCAGGAGCCCCATGACGGAGAATATACACGCGACTTCTCCAGAGGGCCTCTTCACGCGAGGCGAGCTCGAGCTCTGTTCGACGCTCCTCGATCTCCTGTTTAGCGGAAGCGCTACCGGGATTCGAACGCGCTTGCACGTCCTTATCTGAGGTGAGATCTTCAAGCTTTTCGTTCAGCTCACGAATAGTTCGAAGTAGCTCCTCTCGGGTGCGGACTGGGCCCATCGAAACACTCGAATCGCCACCTCGCTCATTCTGGCCTACACTAGCTCCGGAAGAAGGCGCGCTCGTGTCAGAGGACAGGAGCCCACTCAGCTCGCCCGGAAGGATTCGCCGCGCGACATTCCCCAAGACAAGCCCAACAACCAGAGCCACTCCCACCAACATCGTCAGAGGAAATCGAGTCGAATAGGAACTAATACCATCATCACTACCAGAGCTTCCACGTTTGGTAGCTCGACGCTCTCGAGGCTCTTGAACCGGTGGCGGCACAACAACTCGCTCGTCACCTCGCTCTTCACTTTCAGCTTGAGAATCGGTTGCCTCCTTACGAATCGAGGGATCTATATCGGCCACGGGGAGATCCATAAACGATCCTCGAGCCCGCGCAGCTCTCTCGCCGACAGCGATTACCAAAACAGTTATGTTATCCACTCCGCCCCGTTGGTTCGCCAAATTGATCAAGATCTGGTTGGCGTCATCGAGTGGATTTTGCGTCACCACCGCGAGTAGCTCCTGCTCAGACACGCAATTGTAGAGCCCATCCGAGCACAGGATGTATATATCGCCGAACTCAGGCACCTGCGGTAATACAGCGCATTCAACTTGCACCGTCGCTACCGGTCCCAAGGAACGCGTAAGCATGTGAGAAACCGGATGTTGCTCAGCCTCTTGCTCCGAAATCGCTCCCGAGCGCACCAATTCCCGCACTAACGTATGATCCTCGGAGATCTGACTGATCGCGCCGGCTCTCACGCGGTACGCCCGCGAATCGCCCACATTGACCCCCATCACTCCGCTCGGAGTAAACACAAGCCCAACCAGGGTAGTTCCCATGCCGGCAAACGCGGGATCATTGACCCCCTTTTCAAATATCCGCCGATTGATTGAATGTACTACGCCCTCCACCTCGGCTGGAGCGGCTCTAAATCCCGGTGCTGTCAGTGCTTCCTGCAAAACCGCTATGGCCATACGCGAGGCAGTGGCTCCCCCCTGGGCACCACCCATACCATCCGCGACGAAGTACGCTCGGAAATCATCTCCTCGAATCACACCGAACGAGTCCTGGTTTTCATCCCGCCGCATACCCACATCAGTACCGGCCGCGCACCTGAGCGACGCTAGTGAGTAATTCGAGGTTTCTGATGTAACTCCACGCATGATGACAATTCCGAGAACAGGCCTCTTGCTAGCCGCACAGGACTATAGTGCCATGCAAAAGTCCGTGCCAGTGAAACCGGCAAGGCTTGTGCCGTACATCACTATAGCCAATTGTTTTGATTCGCGTCCGCGAATCGATAGCGTTTTCCAAAAGACGGGATTTCGCTCCGGACTTTTGGAAAAGGCTAAAGCACGCACCCTATTAGATGCGTCTTTCCCCCCAACCAGATGCTACCCCCTACAACCGTCTCTGACACCCGGTAACCTGCTGTCCGGAATGCTAAAAGATCCTCGAAACGGTTGCCCGCTCTATCGGGGCCACTACCGTGAAAACCGTCTCTTGGTAAGTCGTGATTCCCCGCAGAGCTGCTTCAGCGAACTAGCCCGAATTCTGCCCCGAATAGTGCAATATTTGGGCGAGCAAGTGCATGGATGCACTTGCAAATTCCGGAGCGCAGTGAGCTTCATGAAAAATACGGCCCAGAACTTTCCTGTACCGAGGCAATTGCCATGTCGCTACTTCCGGGACCTGGGCGAATAGAACGAACAATTAACGACTGGAACCACCACCCGGCTAAGACGCCCTCCGCAATCGCTCAGCGCAGAAGTCGGAACGTTAATGCCGTCCAACAGACCTACTTATACTTTCTGATAAAGGGCGCTCCTGGAAGGTACCGTTCACCTTTGAGCTGCGAGACGAGACGATCCGCCTGAACCTTATTCTCCTCAGGCCCTACCAACACCCTATAGAAACTCTGGCCTCCGTTCGAGAAGGGCTCAATCACAACAGGAAAGCCTGATTTCTTTAGCTTCTGCGCGATAGTCTGCGCCTCGTTCATCTTTTTCGGCGCCGCGACCTGCGCGAAGTAGCCACTCGAAACAACTTTTCGAACAAGCGGGCCGCTTTCCGCCGTTTTCTTGATCGTCTCAGGCTCTCTGAGTGAATCATTTCCTCCCGGGATAAGATCCTTAGCAGGCTCAGTACGGGCACTGGCGATACGCTGATCGAGAAGCTCGTCGGCGCTATCCGCAACCCGCGCGGACTCAATCATTTTGTCTTTCGAGTTCTCTGCCTTGGTAGCACTGGGATTGCTACTACCCAACATACGCACCGATTCCGGAGCCTTCGCGGCGACAGGATCGGTATCAGCACCGATAATCACCTCGCCGCCGGCTGGCAGATCCTCAAATATATCGGGCTCCGACTGACCATCCGCAACCTTTGCCACACTCAGAGCATCACCCTTGGAGTTAATAGCAGCCGCCGCTACTTCCGCTGGGCTGGTGAGGAGTCGGGGCTGTTTGAGACCAGCAGTTGTTCCCGGGTTAGTACCATTCTCCTTGCCAGTTGGCGGCTCATCGGACTCTTTTAGTATAGCCGGAGCATTCAGCTTGTCGTAAATCCCCTGAGGGTTCTGTTTTGTGAGCTCCGCCGGCACGTCCGTCACGGGGAGCTTCGCTACCTCGATAGCCGAACTCTCACGCGCGGTCTCGAATCCAACGTACCGCCCCGAAAAGAATCCTACACAGTAGGCACCCACAATCGAGCCAAGCGCCAAACCTAACCACACTACTAGCTGTAATTTTCCGAGCCGTAATTCCCAACCCTGCGTTCCTGAGCGACGTCCCACTATCGCTGACCTCCCATTCTCCTCGGATGGTTTTAACCGATACCCGGCTCCCGAACGACCCGCCTCAGGCCTTCCATGTATCTTGATCTCTCGTTCCTCAGCTGTCGATCCCTTCATGAGCCCTCCGCAACAAACGGTAGTATACTGGAAAGACCGAAGCCTAGACTAGCGAGAATCTGAGGGGTCCCCCCAGATTCTCGCCCTTGAGCCAGGTCAAGCCGAGTTTGAGGGGTGTTCAGAAACCGGTGCCCGCGATGAAGCATATCCTCAAAGACCTCGCACCACTCAGTCACCTCTCCTCGTGCAACGGCTCGGGCCGTGTACAGAGGCATGAACAAACCCCGTAAAATCAAAGAACGGTCCCTCTCCATCTCGCGAACTGTTGATACCGCCTCCTCCCTACCTACCGGCAGGGGAAACTCTGGGGCCAGCCGCACGTAGCGTTCACACAGCGCCTGCGCGCTGTAAAGTGGGGATGCGAACTCATCAAAAAGCGCCACTGCAGGATCAAAATCCCCGGAGAAAACCGTCGATGCCGCATGAAACAGAAAGCGCCTCCAACCCTGGTCCCCCGGGAGCTGTTGAATCACCTTTTCAAGCGATTTTCGCTCCAACAGGCTCGATAACCCACGATTGCGACTCAGGAGCCACGCATCACTCGGCATTCGCAGATCTAAAACCCCTGATTGCTTGGCCCGCGAAAGTTCTGATTTATCCGAATGCGGCAGCCGCTCATGGTAGTGATGCGAGGTCCATACACATCGAACGCCTCGTAGCGACGCCTTAAGATCCTGAGGAATCCCTACTCGCTCCTCATCTTCATGCGATAGCGCCCATTCCACGGCCTTCCGAAAAGCCCCTACCACATCGGCTTGAGTCAAGGCATCGATCGGGGCATGCGGATGCAACCACAGCCGACACCGCCCCTCAGTGGCGACCACTAACAGGGAGTGCAGCGTGACCCGAGCGAGGAGTCGCACCCGCGCGTACAGAGGCTCAGTAACGTCCGGAAGTATGCACGCAATCTCCTGAGCAGAGTCCGCGGCTGCGGCTCCAGTAATAGCTTTCACAGCGTGATGAGCATCAAGGGCGATCTCCTCGATCCACACACGGCGGGGGACGTGGGCGCATACCACGTATCCAGCCTCAGAATGCCATTCGCCCGGCACGTGCGGCACGAGCTCGCCAATTAAACGATTCGCGATTGTCGAAGCATCCTGCTTGATCGCCCGCGCGATCTCGATCGCCACCGAGGAGCTAAAATCCCCCCTCTCGAGATCGCGCATCGGCGCAAAGCTCGCCGCGCTTGAAACCTCGACCCCAGGGAACAACCTCTGCGAGGCTTCCCGCATAACATCGTTGAGGATACTCACCCACGCACCTCACGCAGACACGCTTCCAATAACTCGCGAAGGTTCTGTGAGCCGTAGATGCAGTACGCCGCTGCGACATCCGGAATCACGCGAAGTCCCGCAAGATTCTTGTCAGCTGCCAAGACCGCCTGCGCCCGCTGTATGACCTTGTTGCCCTCATGCACAGCGCGCGCCACATCCTCTCGCCCCTCCCGCAGAAGATTTGCGATTAAGATCGTCCGCCCTGCCTGTCGGTAGATCTCGGTTCCGAGCAAACCTCGAATCACCGCCAGGTGCTCCATCGACTCAAGGACCCACGTCGGGCTATCGATCGATACCACCGGCAACTGACTGAACAATCCTCGTTGAGCAAATTCCTGAATGACCTCTGACGGGCTCTCCTCGTCTAAAGCTACCAACACCTCATTCCACACTCGACGAGGTGAAAGCGTTGAGAGCGCCCCACTTTTGACCGCCTCGACAAATCCAGCCAACGTCGGCATATCAAAGTGGAACGACAACCGCACGAGATAACGAACCGCTCGAAAGAGTCTAGTCGGATCGTCAATAAAACTTTTAGGGTGCAGGATTCTCAGGGTTGAACTCTGAATATCAGACAATCCTCCACACGGATCGGTGATCGCGGAAGCGACCTCGGATGATGTCCATTCGCCCTCGACGTGACGGAGATACTTTTCAAGTGATAACGCAATCGCGTTGGCGGAGAAATCCCGTCTCCACAGATCATCCTCAATGGCGGCGGGTCGTACACATGGAAGAGCACCCGGCTTTTCGTATACCTCCTGTCGAGCCGTGGCGACATCGATCTCGGTCAGCGTACCATCAGCGCGCGACGACGCGATCGCGAAGGGGCCGGTCACCTTGGCGGTGAGAAATGGGGCGTGCTCTTTCACTGAACCCCCAAGATGTGCCCCAACATCAGCGGCAAACCCCAAGCCATTTCCCTCAACTACGATATCAAGATCGTAGTCACCAACAGGACGATTCATGAGCAGGTCACGAACCATTCCTCCCACAACAAAGGCCCGCTCTCGGCGTTGCTGAGAGATCTCAACCGCTGTGCGTAAGGCAACCGGGAGAACCACTCCACCGACTACACTACTCACGCCGCCCACACTTCCCACAACTGCACTACTCCAATTATCTTTAATCCTCTAATATCTCGTTCCGAAATATCGGCACTCCTACCGACTGCTGCTCGCGATACTTACCGGCGTCGTCATACCTCTGAGAGCTCGGAGTCTTCAACTCGAACAAGACAACGCGGGCAATCTTCATTTTTGGATAGAGCAGGATCGGGTTTGGGCCGTGATTTGCCAATTCAAGAGTTACGGGGCGATCGCTGTGACCGGGGTATACCATCATCGCTGTTTGCACGATCGTTAGACCTACCCGAGCAAGGGTGCTTCGCCCCTCGATCATGAAACCGAGCGATGGCCCTACCGTAACGCTTTCGTACGTGTGCCCCAAGAGAAATTCCCCCGATTGGAGGAGATACGGCTCTTGCATCGAGATTTTGATCAGGTCATACGGCGGAGGCTCAGGCTTTCGCACGTCCACAACGTACCCACCACGGGGCTTTAAGAGTTGCTCACCGAGGTGCATTGTGATCCCCGATGACCGCAGCAATTTATCCGAGAAGGGCGAAACTTTAAGCTCACCACTAGCGACAACACGTTTAATATCTTCGTTTGATAACATCATAGTAAAAACTCACTTATTCAGTCACAGTACGTTGAGACGGCACTAATCCTCAATAGCACTCTTCTCTGGGCCCTAACATATTGATATGACACAAGGTATAGCACATACGTCCGCTTATCACACACGGCAATCTAAAGAGATTACAATAGCTTGCAGGCGACTCTGGTACGGGTATAGACTCGCCCTACATTTCTAGAATACTTGGGCAGGAACGTACGTTATGGATCTTAGAGAGCAAGAGGTACAGGGTGGATATCGTTGGCTAATGATCGCTGGAACTTTGGCGATACTTTTTAGCTGCTCTCTCTTCTGTATCGATCAGTACATAATGGGTAGCGCCGCTAAGCGCGACAAGGAACATGCTGCTCAGATGCGTCAACTGCGGCTCGCTCAGTCCGGTCTCCCCGCTCGTGTAACAGACTCCCGCCAAACCCTCCCTCTCACAATTGAGCGTGAAGACGGCGCGGCTTCCGAATCTCATTAAACGATCGAACCGCTCCATGCGGGGGGCACCATGGTGTCGTCTATAACTCTGCGGACACGCTGTATCAGTGTCGCCCTGAATATAGGGTGGCGGCTCGCCTACAAGACTATCGATCGAGACAAAAAAACAATCCTGCTTCGAGCCCTGCTTCGCCGCTTTCCATACTGGTGGCACGGTCACCGTATCCTCGCTGAAGAGAGCCTCGCACATGACGCCGTTGCGTGCGCGTACGCCTCAGCATTATGCATGCAGGCCATTGGCGATCGCTCTCGTTATGCCCGGGCTTCGTCTGAATGTATCCTCGGACGATGTTTTTTACGTCGTGGCGATTGGAGAGAAGCCCTCATCCACCTGGAAGCCGCCAGCCATCTCGTGCCGAATAATTTCCATGTCAACGAGGAACGAGCCGCGGCCCTCATTCTGGGCGGCGATATGAAAGCCGCTTGTGATATTCTCGCGGCGATCCCGAAACATCACATCTCTGCGGAGGGAAAGGCAGCACTGGCGTTCACTTCTTCAAAGCTTCGATCCTGCTAACTTGCGGCGTCTTCCAACTCCTCTTATCCTCACCCTATGACGCCCGCCGCAATATCATTCCGAAACGATTATTCCGAGGGGGCTCACCCGGCTATCCTGGAGGCGTTATCCCGCGATAATACGAGACAAGAGCCCGGATATGGAGATGATGGTCCTTCACAGCGAGCCGCCGAACTGATTCGGTTGAGCTGCCAAACCCCTCATGCGGAGGTACACCTTGTGTCAGGTGGAACTCAGGCGAACCTGGTCGTGTGTGCCGCGCTTCTGAAACCCTTTGAGTCCATTATCGCGGCTGAGACCGGTCATATCTGCGTTCACGAAACGGGAGCGATCGAGGCAACGGGGCACAAGATTCATCAGCTCCCGCACCACAATGGCAAGATCTCCTCAGATCAGATTCGCGAACTCGTTCAAAAACACGTCGATGAACACATGGTCCGACCTCGACTCGTGTACCTCTCTCAATCCACCGAGCTCGGAACGATATACTCGCGCGAGGAACTAACTTCGATCTCTCAAGCGTGTCGAGAGCTTCAACTCTATCTATTTATGGATGGAGCTCGTATCGGGTCGGCGTTAACATCCGAGGCAAGCGATCTATCTTTGGCCGACATAGCTCAACTGGTGGACGCGCTGTATATCGGAGGAACCAAGAACGGAGCCCTCTTCGGAGAGGCGATAGTGCTCTGCTCACCCCATGCGTTCCCCCTCTTCCGTCACCACCTTAAACAGCGCGGCGCCCTCTTGGCCAAATCGCGAACCCTTGGGGCTCAATTCGAAGCGCTCTTTACCGATGGATTATTTATGACCCTAGCCCGACACGCGAATCGCATGGCGATGTCACTCGCCGCGGGAATTCAGGAGCTCGGCTTCCAATTTGCCTACGAGCCGCTAACCAATCAAATCTTCCCGATCTTCCCCAAGCACGTGATAACCGAGCTTAGCAAGAGCTTCTCATTCTATGTATGGAGCCCCCACGATAGCGACTCAGATGTCGTTCGGCTGGTAACCTCGTGGGCTACCATAGAGCCCTCTGCAGAGGCTTTTGTTACTCGGCTTCGCTCACTCGTAGGGGCTCGCTCGTAGGGCGCTCATAGTGGGCTTTGGAATGTAGGGCCGCCCCCTTCAGAATAGCTGTTGATGGCCATGGGCCTCCCGTAAACAGGTGTCTGCGACGGTTTCGATTGATTCTTCCCATCCACTTAGCCTAAAATTCGCGCTAGGTATGAAACGACGCTTCGTTCCTCAGCTAGCCATTCTTCTTGCGACCCTGGTAGTAGGATGCTCGTTGTATTCAGTTAACGCTCCCGATCCGCGTACCCAACGAGAGGTTTCGTACCTCATCCGTCTTTTTGATCGACCTGATCTTCGCCTTGTGCTCAACAATGAAGAGTTCACAGGAGAGGGCGCTGTCCGTATCATGCAAAGCAAATACGATTACTATCAGTCAGATATTCATTCAGCCGAAGACTTTATCCTCTTATGCGCGACCACGAGCAGCGCGAGTGGCAATCAGATGATCGTGAAAACCAGGAAGGGAGATCATCCCCTCAATGAATGGCTCGCCAATAAACTTGATATGTATAGACGGCACAACGCGGAATAAACGTATTTCCTAGGATCTTCCCACCGCCGCGGCGGCTTCACGAGCGGCGACTAGGAGAGTCTCCGGCAGAAGGCCAAACACCACAACCGCTACAGCGCACGCGGCGAGGGCGAGCACAGCTCCTCGCGATACGGTGACCCGAGAGGCGCCGTCGCTCGGCTGGAAATATATCGCTATCGGAACGCGAACGTAATAGGCGCACGCGAGCGCCGAGTTTAGAGCCGCCACGATCGCCAAGCCGTAATATTTCGCCGCGATCGCCGAGCTAAAGAGGTATACTTTCCCCATGAGCCCAGCCAAGCTGGGGGGAAGTCCGGCCAAGCCCAAAAAGAATAGCGTCATGGCAAGCGCCAAAAAAGGGCTGCGCTTTGAGAGCCCTCGTAGATCCTGCACATCATCGACGTCGGGGCCCATAACCGATAGGACTCCGAAGGCTCCAACCGTCATAGCGCAGTACGTCATAAGGTAAAAAATGGTCGCTGCTATTGACCCCGTCCCCTGCCCAGCCACCGCCAGCCCAATCATCATGTAACCCGCCTGAGCGACGCTTGAGTATGCCAACATTCGCTTCACGCTCTTTTGCTGGAGCGCGGCCAAGTTTCCAACCGTCATGGCTACCATACTAAGAATCCAGAGCGAGCCGGACGACCAGATCTCACTATATCCAAACGCTGAGGACGATATCTTTACCAAGGCGGCCACCGCGGCCACTTTAACGACACAACTCATGAATGTTGTGACTGAGGTTGGAGAGCCTTGATACACATCGGGCACCCAAAAGTGGAATGGCGCGAGTCCGATTTTAAAAGCGATTCCTACTAGTATCAAAATGAATGACAACGCCATAAGGGGCCCGTGAGCTATCAGGGCGTTGCTCTTGGCGATCACGAGCGAACCAGTAGCCCCATACCAGGCCGCGATACCGTACAAGAGGCACGCTGAACTGAAACAACCGAGTAGAAAATACTTCATCGACGCCTCCGAGGAGCGACGGCTCGTCACGCGCGCGCCACACAGGCAATACAGGGCGAGAGACGCTACCTCAACTCCGATAAAAAGCGTCAAGAAATCTGAGGCAAAGATCATGATGAGGGCGCCACACAACGATGATATGGTGAGGTAATAATACTCACTGACCGTGGTAATCCCCTCCTTCTCAAGTGAGGAGGCTGTAGCAATTACACTCACGAACGCCCCGCAGCACGCTACTAAGCACATTAATTTGGAGAAGCTGGTGATACTAAGCCCATAGCGAACAACCGGCGCTGACTCAACAAGCCCTACGGAGAACCATGCCGCCACAGCTATCAAAATAGCCGCAAGTGCTGCCCCGATCCTCAATTTCTCGATCGTTTTAGTCCCTAGCAGATACCCAAGACTCCCCAGAGACAGAACCAAAATTGGCGCAAAAGAGGCTAACGCGTTCATACAGAGCTTTCCTTATTTATGACTAACTACCTACTCTGTTAACAACAGCATGGCAGTGCTGGTACCTGCCCTCATCACACCCAACAGAACGAGCGTGGGCCCCCTGGCGAAGAAACTCACGCGATGGAGAAGCCCTGCCATCAGAGCGCGCGTCCTCTACCTGAAGCGAAACGGCCGACTCAATAACTGAGAGCGCGCGCCCAGGGAAGACCCCTAAGGCGACTACCACAGCTACCAGCGTCGCCAACACTAAGGCATCCCCACCTCGAAGATCGGCTCGACGAAGAGGCACAGCATCCTTAGCTGGCCCAAACATCGTGCGCAGATAGGCTGTTAGGGTATACACCGCTCCAAGCACGACGCCGCCCATGGCTATTACAGTCCAGCCTGGAAAGGATCTCCACGAGCCCATGATTATAAGAAACTCTCCGACGAAGCTACTCGTCAGCGGCAGCGCCACCGCGGCGATACTCAATACCATTAAGAAGAATGCCGTCACGGGAATCTTCTTCGCCAATCCGCCGAGACCATCAAAATCTGTCGCTCCCTCTCGATCCATTATCGCACCGAATACGAGAAACAATCCCGCGGTCACGAAACCGTGACTTACGGCCTGAAATACTGAACCGGTAAGGGCCAGCTCAGAAGCCGACGCGAGCCCGAGCACACAAAAACCAAGGTGTGAAAGCGAGGAATACGCGAGCAAGGAGCGGATATCACGCTGCGTCAGGGCAAGTAGCGCTCCGTACACAATACCGATAGAGCCAATCGCGGCGAGAATAGGCCCCGCGCTCTGCATCAGGTCAGGAAAAAGCGGCCATACAAATCGAATGATGGCGTAGATACCAACCTTTCCCAGCAAGGCCGCGGTAAATGCGGCTGTGCCGTGCGGAGCCTCACGGTAGGTATCCGCTAGCCAGCCATGCAGTGGGAAAGCCGGAATCTTCACTCCGAAAGCGACCAAGAAGCAGATCCCAAGTGCAACCTGCTCGGGGAACGAGAGCCTCGGCAGGGTAGCGAGCGAGGAGATATCGAAAGCGAACCCGTGATGCCCTAAAAGATTCATGCCGCGGTAGCCAATGTAGAGAATCGCGACAAACATCAGGACGGATCCCACCATGGTGTAGAGCAGGAATTTGAGCGAGGCCTGAAGTCGTCTTGCCCCTCCCCACAACGCCATCGCCGCCAGAACCGGAAGAAGCATCAATTCATAGAACACATAGAAGAGAACGAGATCGGTCGCAAGAAACGCGCCCAACACAGAGGCCTCTCCCAGCAACACGCTGGCATACCATCCCGCTCCTGCCGTGGCAGGACGCCCGGACCAGGCGATCACCAGAAGTGATATTATTGTTGTCAGGATCGCGAATGGGAAGGAGAGCCCATCCAACTTCAAATGAAAAGCCACTCCCCATGAGGGGATCCACATGCGCGCCTCTTCAATGTTGAAATACGACCCGGGCTGGGACGTCGCGGCGGTTGCCATGGCCAGCAAAACCACAAGGGTTAACCCTGAAGCAAAGATTGCCCACAACTTACACATACGCGCGCCCGTGTCCCGCTCCCGTGAAAACCAGGGGAGAAGACACAAAATTCCGGCGCATGCCGGTATCGCAATCAAGGCGCTTAAAGGGGGCCAAGCCGTCGTCATCTCTACCTCGTATGAACAAAGACACCACACATGAGCGCCACTGCCGCGAACATAAAGAGCAGGTAGGTGGCGACCTGCCCAGTTGTAAGACGACACGTTAACTCTCCGACCGCGCGGGTCACACTACCCAGGGCATTTCCACTCCCCTCGACCAGAGTCAGATCAAAGGATCGGAAAGCAACTCGCGCAACGCCACGCACCGGTCGCACAACAATCAGATCGAAGAGCTCATCGACAAAATACCTGCCTACAAATAAACGCTCGAGGGGTTTGAGTGCCGCGCGCATTCCGTCTTTCATCCCCGGCGCGACGATCAAAAGAACGTACGCCATCACTATACCCGCTACACCAGGAAGCGATGCTACGAGATGAGCTAGCAGACCACTACTCTCCTCATGACCGTGCGAAACCGGCAGCGGGCCTGCCACATATGACAGCAGAGAAGAGTTCAGAGCTATACCACCCACGATTGAGAGTATCGCCAACACAACCACCGGCAACGTCATGACGAGCGGAGCCTCGTGTGGATGGGCCGAACCACGGTAGCGCCCCATGAATGTCATAATAAACGAGCGGGTCATATAAAACGCGGTACACACAGCGATCAGCGTGGCACACATCCCAATCGACGAAGAGTACTGGCTCAAAAAAGGATTGTGTGTGGTCGCGATAGCGCCCAGGATCGCGTGCTTGGAGAAATACCCTGAGAGCGGATACACTCCAGCGATCGCCAACGTAGCCACCCCGTAACAAAAGCATGTCACCGGCATCATACGTCCCAAACCACCCATGTGGCGCATGTCTTGCTCGTGATGACACCCGTGAATCACGGAGCCAGCGCTGAGGAACAAACACGCCTTAAAGAACGCGTGCGTTACCACATGGAAGAGCGCGACCGCGTACTGCCCCACTCCGACCGCGAGAAACATGAAGCCCAACTGACTGACCGTTGAGTACGCCAAGACTTTCTTAATATCGTTCTGGACGAGGGCAATAGTTGCCGCCACCGCCGCTGTGGCGAGCGCCGTGCAGAGGATTATCGCCGGCACTAAGGGATCAAGCTCGACGACGCCATGCATGCGGCCCATGAGATAAATACCCGCAGTTACCATCGTCGCCGCGTGAATGAGCGCGGAGACCGGCGTGGGGCCGGCCATAGCATCCGGCAACCAGGTAAACAGTGGGATTTGGGCTGATTTACCAGTGGCCGCGACAAACAGCATTAAGCCAGCCAAGGATCCGAGGCCAACGGGAATCGAAGTCAAGACACTAGGATCGGAGAGTTTGGTTACATCGAGTGTTCCACACACGGTATACAACACCGCCATCGCGATCAGAAATCCAACATCTCCAATCCTATTCATGACGAACGCCTTACGGCCGGCGCTAGCGTACTCTGGGTTGGTGAACCAGAAGCCGATCAGGAGATATGAGCAGAGTCCCACACCCTCCCAACCAATAA